>CAIJIZ010000507.1 GCA_903820735.1 uncultured Pirellula sp. | reverse complement strand
TCTTGAATCGGAAATCACGCAACTGTTTGGTCTGATCGAAGACGAAGCTCGACGGTCCAATCTCGAAGAGAGGTTTGTCAACTGCGTCGACTCGGCAGGAACCGAGTTGCTCCAGTCTCTGGCGACCGATCAGAATCCTCCGACCGAGAGTCGTGCGACACTAATTGATCTTCCGGCAAGAAGCGAGTTGGAGTCATTGCTTTCGAGTCGCCTGGACTTTATCCGCTCTCGCAGTGGTGCTGCCCGCGCTACTCGCTTCGATAGCTTGTTCCTTACCGATCGCTACGGAACGATGCTTGCAGCCGCTTTCGCCAACGATCCGTCCTCGGCACCCGTCGGTGAGAACTTCGCTTATCGCAGCTATTTCTCTGGGCAGTCCCGCGATTTGAGTCCCAGCACTCCGCGTCGCAATATCCAACGCACAAACTCCACTCACCTTAGCGTTCCATTTAAATCTACTACGACGAACCGATGGAAGATCGCGGTATCTACTCCCGTTTCCGTAAAACGAAAAATCAACGAGAAGACGGAAAAGACTACTGAAGGTGTATTGGTCCTGACCATCAACATCGGCGATCTTGAACTTCTGGCTTCCGAAAGTCAGAAGCAGGAGGCTGCCGAACGCTCAGCGGACCCAGATTATCGAGCAGAGAACAGGCAGTTCTCCGGTTTCGCTGTACTTATCGACGGCCACGAAGGGGAGCGCGAAGGAACGATCCTGCAACACCCTTTCTTCTCGACGGTCAGTTCGACGCTCAGTTCCTCAATGAATTCTGTTGGATCGAATTCTGATGGATCGACTAGCCCTGCGACTTCCACCGCGTCGGTGCCAAGTGAATCGGATGTGGATCTTCGATTTCAAATCGATGAGACGATGTTGCGCAAGCTCAAAGAGACAGGGACTTACCGATACATCGATCCGATCTCATCAGATCCCCGAGGCACTGCATACCGAGGCGAATGGATCGCGGCGATGGAGAAAGTCGAAATCGCACGACGTGGATCCGATGAATTTGAACGCAAACAATCGACTTCGTTGCTATTGCTCGTCCAAGTCCCAGCTGATTCGATTACCGTCCCTGTGGCAACCATGGGACAGAAGCTTGCGAAACTTTTCCTCGTGGCCATTACTGCGTTTCTTCTAGCGATCGCGTTGCTGTGGCTAATCGTATGGAGATTCCTTCGCGTTCCCGATCCGACGAATCAATCGGTTCGACCGAGAGTACCATTTACCGAATCTAAACCGCCGACCGACGCCGAAGCCACCCTCGGGGTGGAGTGATCGAACTTGCGAATCAACAGTTGTTTATCTTTAAACGCAACTCAAATGTGACTGGTTTTCTTTGCGTCTTAGCTTCTTTGGTGTGCCAAACGCACCCCTCGCACGGCCACAGAGGGCCATGCTACGGGGATGTGGTAGGGGGTTGTGGTATGGGGGCTTGCTACTGAACTGTCTTGGCTCCCCTTCGCCCGCTTGGGCGGGAGCAAGGGGCGGGGGGGATGAGGGTGGGAAGAGCACTGGACTACGCTTGAAGCTGCTTGCTGCAGGTCAATCATGAGATGGGTTAGGAGGATAGTTGTCGTAACCCATGCTGTTCGCAAAACACAAACTGCGCGTGTT
>CAIJIZ010000506.1 GCA_903820735.1 uncultured Pirellula sp. | reverse complement strand
TAAAACTGCGGCGATTTGTGCTGTTAGGTAAGCGATCAACACCGTCGAGAAGTTGATCTTGTCCGGTCCGACGATGTCGGGAGGAAGCAGCATGTAGAGGGTCAGCGATGCAAGTAGAAAGTCCACGGCGGAGACAAGTAGTTGCATCGCCGAAAGACTGAAAGGCGGCAGTGAAACAGACAATCCTCGAATGGTAATCGGCTTGCGAATCAGTGCGCAAGCCGTCAGATAACCTGCAACGCAGGCGAGGAAGACTAGACCTAGCAACTCTTGGGTTAGCGATGCGCTACCAAAGAGTTTCGACTCGAGTTTAAGCATCTCGACGACACTCTGCGGCAAGTGGATCGGCAGCGCGATAAAGGCTACGCCGGCCAAGAGAAACAATCCAAGCCAGAAAGTAACCGAGAGAATGGATATCAGGGCGATGATCTCAAGGGTGCTAAAGCCCCAGCGTGAATACATCCGATATCGCGCCAGATTTCCACCGAACAACCAGCCGAGAACATTTCCCGAAGCGTATCCGACGATGGCACCGGCCATCATGCGGCCCATGGAGAGCTTCTTTTTCATGTGCCTTATCGCAATCCAGTCGTAACCGGTAAGGATCAGGTAATTGAGTACAACGAGAAAAAGAGCAATCGCGATGTGGCTAGCAGGCAAACTTTCAAATCCGCGCTGCACGTCCGCCCAAGTTACTCCTTTGAGCTTCTTGGACAAATACGACAGAGCAACAATCATCACCACAATGATCGCTGTGAACTTGAAGAAATCGCCCAAACGATTCAGTACAGACGTTGCAGGGGCACTCGCGTCCGCACCCATCGCTGAAGGGGTAAAGGGCGAGCGATCAGGGTCAGGTTGCGAATCGGGAGGATTTGAAGAAGACATGGACTCTCTGGATGATACTAGAACTTTCCACCGGCCCAGTATAGCCGACCGCCGGGGGTTCGCCGAGCCATTTTACGGAATGAATTTCTCTTCTAATTCAAAGGTGGAAATACTCGAACTTGGGTATTGAGAGGGAAATCGGCATTCCATGTGTAAGAATGGGAAGGCTGAGGGGTTTCTAGGAGTTCTTCTCGAAACTCCGATTCTCATGGCCAAGCTAACCGATAGTGGGAGAGGTGGGATGTTCGCTTTTCTCGACGGGGATACAGTTGTCATGACGCGATGGATCAGTAAACGCAATGTTTTGTTGCTCGCTCCGGTTACCTTGGCATTTTCCTTTTGCACCAACTTGACCGCTTTTGGGCAGTCGAGGAGTGAGATAGTAGTACCTGGCACCGGTGCACATATGCAACAGGTCGGTGACGACTTCGAAGACGAGAACTGGGAGTTCATCCAGAACAATCCGAAGAGCACCGAGGATATCGATGAAAACCAGCGGATGCCTTTGGGTAAATCTACAAACGGCCGTTGGTATGAAGGTGCGAAGCGTGGTCATCCAGACGTGGTTCAGCGCGTTGCTACGCCTCCGGGAGGAATCGAGGGGAGCGAGGGATCCTTATTGATGCGTTCGCTCAATACGGGCATTCCAAATCGTCCGAGCCATAAGATGCACCAGGACGATTTCATTTGCAACGTTCAGTATCGGCTTGGTGGAACGCTAAAGGTC
>CAIJIZ010000505.1 GCA_903820735.1 uncultured Pirellula sp. | reverse complement strand
CGCGCTATGATGGGGTTCCCACTCTCGGCCCAAGCGTTAGGGGAATCCCAAAGCATGATTCTCAAGCAACTGCCTGGAGACTCGGAAGTCAATTTCTATTACTGGTACTACGCAACGTTAGCTCTATACCAATCGCGAGGACGCTTGGCTACGCAGCAAGCTTACGGTCAAGTTGTCTCCAATTCGGATTCGCTAGCAGCGAACCGCGCTTGGGAGACTTGGAACGCGGCGTTGAAGTCAACTCTGCTCCGGACACAAGTCACCACAGGGATAAATGAAGGGTCTTGGGATCCAAACTGCGTTTGGGGACAATACGCAGGACGAACCTACTCGACGGCGATTGGTTGTCTGTGTCTTGAGGTCTACTACCGCTATCTGCCCGTGCTTGAAGAAAGTGAAATCGCAAATGCACACGGGGCAAACAACCCGCAGAACTCTAGGACGGAAAGGTAACGCCTGAGGGGCGAGATTGTACGGAGTTCGAATGTGTGTCTGTGAAGTTGAACTTGAATGTTAAGTTGAACTATTCCTTGGCCGAGGTAACCTAGCAGCGGGATACGCAGTTGCCGATTGATTGACGGAAGCGTTTGTGTTTTTCGCTTTCAGCAGATAACAAGCTTTTGGAAATCAGAGGAAGTCATGGGCAAATTTGGTAGTCCCGGACTTGATCCTGAGGCGATTCGAGCAACTCCGATTCAATACGGATTTAACTCCGATTCAATTCCGTGGCATTGATTGAAGTACTCGGCGAGCATCTTCGCGCAAACGCGTAACGATTTGTCGAAGCTCATTGCGGCGCGACTCAGGGTTCTCGATGGCGTCTTGTCGGATTTCCCCTTCGAGCAAACGAGCTGATCGAAGCATCGCTTCTGCTGCTCGGTAAGCGCGTCGGTTGCCATTGCTCGATTGGAGGGGCCCGCCTGGTTCGCGTGTGGGACTTGTTTCACCCGGTGCGGCTTGTCCATCCATTAAGCTTGGCAAGTTCCCTGCTCGGCTTTTGATCTCTTGAAACAATGGATCGTCTTGGATCGCCGACGATCCACCATTGGGAGACTTATCTTGCAATAAATTCGAAGGGATTTCGGCAGGAGGGAGTCCGTTCGCTGGTGGTTGACCTGAATGCAAAACAGCACCCCAGCTTGCGAGTGCAATACCGACTGTAAGCACGCTTCCGACAACCAATGAGGAGCGATTCATCATGTGGGTAGGTAACACGATGTTCGGTAACCGGAATGGATTCGGAAGCAGCATAGATTTGGTCGATAGCTTGGTTACGGGGATGCTGGTTAGTTTTAGGGGGGCGGGTTAGTAATAGGGTGCTGGGCAGTGATAGATGGTTACTAAGCTGGGGAGACAGCGAATGGCATTGGGGTGCCTTTCATGGCCGCGAGCAAATTGACAGCGGCCATCATCGACATCTGATTGCGAGCTTGCCAAGTCGCCGAACCGATATGAGGGAGGATCAAGCAATTCGGTAGATCTCGCAGAGGGTGATCTGCCGCGATGGGCTCGGGGGTCGTGACATCTAAACCGGCAGCAAAGAGCTGGCCGTTGGCCAACGCGTTGGCGAGGGCCATTTGATCGATGACCTCACCGCGAGCGGTATTGACCAAAACGGCATTGGGTTTCATTTTTGCGAGTTCTTTCTCCCCAATCAGATTCCGCGTCTGCTCCGTCAAAGGACAATGCAGACTGATAACATCGCTCGAGGCAAGCAGTTCATCGAGCTGTACATGAGTTGCGTCCAAATCACGGCCGGCTTGTAGTTTCGCGGAGCGCGACGTGTAGAGGATACGCATTCCCCAGCCCCCGCGCATCCGTTTGGCGACCGTATGTCCGATGCGTCCCATCCCGATAATTCCAAGTGTCTTTCCTTCGAACTCTTGTCCAAGGAACATCATTGGTTCCCAATTTCGCCATTGGTGATTTTCAACGTTGTGGATCGCAGGTCGGAAACAGCGACCTGCCGCGAGGATTAATCCGATGGCGGTATCTGCTGTCGCATTTGTCAATACTCCAGGCGTGTTGCCGACATGGACACCT
>CAIJIZ010000504.1 GCA_903820735.1 uncultured Pirellula sp. | reverse complement strand
CATATTGAGTTCATCTACCAAAGTTCCGAACAGCGTCGAGGATGTAATCGATGCGAATGCGACTGCTCCAATCGATAGTCTCGCGACGCGAAGCCATAGTGAATTGCTTCGAGTATCTGCGACGCGAGAAAAACGTTGATCGGCACAAAATAACCGAGGGAATGTCATGAGAAGCTCGTCTGATCAAAAGTGTACCGATGAAGAGAACTTGCGGAATAAGCACCCTTGCTGAGTCAAGCCGGTTATTTTCGTACTGTTTCGCGCTTAAAGCAATGGACAGGACGGCCCTTGTATTCCATTCGTTCTCGGAGTATCCTCACGCAAGTCTACCACATGCGGGTGTAACTCAGTGGCTAGAGTGCTAGCTTCCCAAGCTGGAAGTCGTGGGTTCGAATCCCATCACCCGCTCTTCACTAGGTCCTTACCCGATACCGTGCTCGTACTGGATATTGGAACCGGGCCAGATGCAGGATCTGAACCAGATGCAGGATCTGCACTGGATGCAGGATCTACCGTGCATCCAAGGCCTTTTATTTCCAAGGCCAATCCTCACCGAGAGCTTTCTGTTGCTCGGCATGTAACTGGGCGATGCCTTGTTTTGCAAGTGCAAGTAGCGAGTCGAGTTCGCTCTCATCGAACGTGGCTTCCTCCCCTGTGCCTTGAATCTCGACGAACTTGTTTTTGCCAGTCATAACCACATTCATGTCGACGTCGGCGCGCACGTCTCGCAAGTAATCGAGATCTAAACTAGGTTTTCCATCGACGATGCCGACGCTGATTGCTGCGACACTATCGCGAAGCGGATAGATATTCGCTGGGGCACCTCGGAAGACGGAGTTTACCGCATCGATCAGAGCGATCATGCCTCCGGTGATCGCGGCCGTGCGCGTACCGCCGTCCGCTTGTAAAACATCGCAATCGATGGTCAGGGAGCGTTCGCCGAGTTTCTCAAGGTCAGCGATCGCGCGGAACGAGCGACCGATCAACCGTTGAATTTCGGTGGTGCGCCCGTCGACCTTGCCACTTCGTTCGCGAGATTTTCTTTGCGGAGTGCTGCCCGGTAACATGTTGTATTCAGCGGTGATCCAACCCTTGCCGCGACCGCTCATCCAATCTGGAACTTTTTCTTCAAGGCTTACAGTGCATAAAACCACTGTCTCCCCGCAACGATACAGAACGCTACCTGGAGTGTTCTTGGTAAACCCTCGGATGACCGTCACTGGTCGAATGGATTGACTCATTATTTACTTACCTTTCCTTGAATAACCAACTGCAAGTCTTTTTCATCAAGCGCACGATCGAACAGCATGAGTTCGTCGAGATCGCCGATGTATTCGATCCCGATCATTACGGCTGTCTTGTCGAGTTCCCAATTGAATTTCATTGGATCGACGATGGTCCCTTGGAGTTTTCCATCGAGGTACAACGCCGCCTTCGATGGGGAATCGTTTGTTGCATTGATGTTTTCAAAACTCAATGCGACATGCTTCCAAGCTTCGCGAGAGAAGCCAGGATTTTTGACCGTAACCATCGGTCGCTTTTCGACTGGCCATTTTTCCCAAGGAATGTTTTGAGGGTTCCAGTCCGTCAAGTTAGAGAACACTCCCAGTCGAAAGTCTCGAGGGATGTCTTTATCGAAATCGACGAATAACGCGGCATCATTCCAAGCTTTTTGTGTGATTTGGATCGGATCGCAATACCCTGGTTTGAGATCTTTGTCGGCATCGAGTCGCATCCAAAAACATACTGTTCCAGCCCATGGCCCTTTGCCGTAAGGTAAGACTTCGCCACGATAGCAGATGACTTTCGGATTCTTATCCGCAAAGCGGATGCAATCCCCAAAGACTCCCGCACCCTTGGCAATCGAGACATCATCACGCTGAATTCCAAGTGTCCATTCTTTCCTCGCGAGCGATTCTGTCGTGTAGAGACGACCATCAGCCCGACTCGTCCTTGCATCGCCGTTGGAATCAAAGGGGGCGTGAAAGTACAACGATTCGCTAAGTGCCTTCAGGTTGCCTTCTGTAGCAGGGGTGGACTGAGCGAAGCCGCTCTGTATGAACAGGCTGAGGAGCGACGCGACGATCGAAAAGAGGATCGTAGCGCGGCGCCATGAGCGAGGGCTTTGAAGTTGTCGGTGCATGCTTTAGGGGACCCTACATAGGACTGAGTCTGGGAACTGTATGCATTCGGGCATTGCGAAGCGATCGCTACTATACTCGAAGGCTTGCGATTTATCAGCTACACTTGTCCTGTGCACGAGCAGCAGGTGACTGAAAAGTCAAAAGTCAAAAGCCAAACGAATACCGCATACTATCCCCGAATACCAATACTGGACACCATGACGGAATTACCACCAAACAAAGAAGGGGCGATTGTGCGGTATGGGGTTACCCGGCGTTGGTCTGATCTCGTAGCGTACCGGGGGGTGGCGTACTTTGTCGAAGTACCCGATGATCCGACTGCGTCGGCAGAGTCGCAGTTTCGTCAAGTTCTCTCGCAAATCGATGTGAGGTTGAAGTTGGTAGGAAGCAATCGGGAGAAGCTGCTCTCCGCAATGATTTATCTTCCAGACCCGAGTGACTTGGCTTTGTTCAATGCGATTTGGGATGAATGGGTGCCGCAAGGCCACGCACCGAGCAGGGCTTGTGTACACACTCCGCTGGCCGCTCCAGGCTACCGCGTGGAGTTAGTTCTAACGGCTGCTTGCGCCGATCCACTTCCGTAAAGCAACTTGGATAGCCCGTTTGCGACTGTTGCCGATAAGTGGGCACGATAAATCAGTTCAGAGAATCATTTCGGAAAATCAGTTCGGATCAAGACTGCGAGGGGCTTGGAGGAGCTCGATGGCTGTCAATCGGTTCTTTTGGAATACTTCGCCGCGCCGCATCGAGGAGTCGGAGAGCTTCGATT
>CAIJIZ010000503.1 GCA_903820735.1 uncultured Pirellula sp. | reverse complement strand
GTTTCCAGTTCGTCGAGTTGGTGTTGCCAGGATCCGAATCTTGCGATGAGGGTTCCGTCGGGATGAAAAACGAGAGTTGAGAAAGATAAGTCGTAATCGAATTGGAACTTGGATAAATCGATTGCATTGGCGTTGATCAATCGAACGCAAACAAAATCGTCGAGCAAACCTTGTAGTTGCTTTGCGCGAAGCACGCTCTCGTCGATCCCAGTGCAGGCTTTGCAGGGGACGCATCGAAGGACGATGAGCAAGGGTTTATCGAGCTTCTTGGCGGCTAGGAACCCGCTTTCGACATCGTTATATAGCCAGCGAGCATCCCCGGTGAGGTTCTGTCTATCTTGGCGAACGGCGGTTTCACGGCGGTTTTTCTCGTCGCCATGGGCTGCGTGTCGAATCCCGCCGATTTCGAATGCGAAGAACAAAAACAATGGTAAAATCGGCAAAACCGATACTTTCCTTCCCATTTTCGCTAACCCCTCTATTTGATGGTTTCCTTCTCTCCCGGACTTGCACCAGCCCACCCGATCGATCCATAATATAAAGAGGATTGAAACGGCGTTGGAACACGTCGATGATAATCCTAACCCCATTATCGGTCGCAGCCTCCTGTTGTTCGAATAAACCGATTTACGGGTTCCCACCCATCCCACCCCTGCCCCTTCCTAACAGGAATCGTGCCATGCTCCAATTCCTTGGCGGTTCTCAAAAAATGTGTAGCGGATTATCCCGTCGGAATTTTCTTTCCGCTGGATCCCTCTGCTTCGGCTTTGGTGGCTTTACGCTCGCTGACTTGTTGCGTGCGGAGGAAGCGGCTGGGAAAAAGAGTTCTCACAAAGGCTTGATCAACATTTTCCTAGGTGGTGGTCCTCCGCATCAAGACATGTGGGACATTAAAACCGAGGCTCCTTCTGAGATTCGAGGCGAGTTCTCGCCGATATCGACCAATGTCCCCGGAATTGATATCTGCGAGGTATTCCCGCAGCTTGCACAACGGATGGATAAAGCCGCGATCATTCGATCGGTAGTCGGATGCAAAGATCGCCACGAGTCACACCAGTGCATGAGTGGGTGGTTCCCTGACGACCTTAAAGCTCTCGGAGGGCGTCCATCGATTGGATCTGCGGTAGCACGATTGCAAGGCTCGGTTGATTCGGCCGTGCCTCCCTTTGTTGGGCTGGCTGCGAAAACTCAGCATGGGCCTTGGTCGAATTCAGGCGAAGCTGGATTCTTGGGTGCGGCATATTCTGCATTCAAGCCCGATGGACCGGGTATGGAGAACATGAAGCTGCAGAGTATCGGTCTTGATCGGCTCAAAGATCGACGTCGACTTTTGACCAGTATTGATACGATGCGCCGCGATATAGACGCTTCGGGAATCATGGCGGGTATGGACGCCTTCGAGCAGCGAGCCCTCGATGTGCTTACCAGTTCGAAACTACTCGATGCCTTGGACTTGTCCAAAGAAGATCCGAAGATTGTCGAACGGTACGGGGACGGCAAGCCTTATAAGTACCAGTATGACGGCGCACCGACTTGTAATGACCATTTGTTGATCGCGCGTAGGCTTATCGAAGCCGGCGTTCGAGTTGTGAGTCTTAGCTACGGACGATGGGATTCTCACGGCCAGAATTTTGATCTTGTTCGGGACCATGGTTCGAAACTCGATCAATGCCTCAGCGCGTTGATGGACGACCTTCAACAGCGTGACATGCTCGATGATGTCACCATCATTGTTTGGGGCGAATTTGGTCGGACACCTAAGATTAATAATGGAGCGGGACGCGATCACTGGTCGCAAGTCAGCTCTGCGTGGCTTGCTGGGGGAGGGATGCGTACAGGTCAAGCGATCGGTGCGACGAACCGACTTGGAGAATACGCAAAAGAACGTCCTGTTCACATGCAAGAGATCATAGCTACTCTCTACCATAACCTTGGGATCAACGTGTCGTCTTCGACGATTGTAGACCCGACGGGTCGTCCGCAGTTTCTGGTCGATCACGAACCCATCCGCGAGTTGATCTAGATTCGCTACACCTACCCAAGATCGCAGTAACTACCATGCACCAATCCTGCCTGCATCCGAGATCCCTGCGCTCTGTCGCTAGCTTGTTGACCGCTGCTGTGGTTATTGGTTTCTGCTGTGCTCCGAGCTTAGCGCAAGAAACCAATCCAGTTCAAGTAGCCGCGCCTGCTCAAGAAAGCGTCGTAGCTTCACAAGCGATTTCAGCGGTACCGCAATTGGAATTTGACATCCCGACGATTAGCCTTAAAGGGAGCGATGCGCGAGCTCAGCTTCTCGTGCGCTGCAAGTCTTCAAGTACAACTTCATCGGCGATTGAGGACTTGACTCGATCTGTCCTCTTTACACCTTCAAATCCAGGGTTGATTTCAATTGATGCAAACGGATTGGTAACGCCGCTTGCTAGTGGCACGCTTTCTGTATCGGCAACTGCTGCTGGATATGCTCCTGCTTCTGTCGAAATCTCGGTTGAGCTTGCAAGCCAAGATGAATTGGTGAACTTTCCTAATCAAGTTGTACCGATCTTTACTAAGTTCGGTTGCAACGGAGGAGGTTGCCATGGAAAAATCGCAGGGCAAAATGGTTTCCGACTATCGCTCCTCGGGTCCGAAGCCGCTGAAGATTACGAGCATCTCGTTCGTGAATCTCGCGGTCGCCGTTTGTTCCCAGCGGCTCCTGATACCAGCTTGCTGCTTACGAAATCTGTTGGTTCTGTTCCTCATGGTGGAGGACAACGGATGGACGTCGATAGTCATGAGTACCGCGTATTGCGACGTTGGATTGCACAAGCAATGCCTTACGGAGACCCGAACGGTCGCAAGGTCACGTCAATTGCTGTGACACCTTCTACCCGGCAAATGTTGCGAAACTCTGCGCAGCAACTTAGCGTGGTCGCTTCGTACTCCGACGGATCGACTGAAGACATCACGCGGACAGTTCAATATGAATCGAACAATCTGGATATGGCTGAAGTGGATGCCAATGGATTGGTGAAGATCCGCGACTATGCGGGCGAAGTCTCGATTATGGCTAGGTATCAAGGCCAAGTGACCGTATTCCGTGCGAGTGTACCGATTGGAGTACTTACGCAGAGTCTCCCTATTGCGAGAGGTAAGATCGACGAAGCGGTATTTGCCAAGCTAACGGCGCTCGGGATTCCACCTTCGGAATTATGCGATGACCAGACATTCTTACGTCGAGTCACACTCGATATAGCTGGGCGTCTGCCTACGCTTGCTGAAATCGAGAGTCTGCAGCTAGCACAAGCCACAGGTGGTTCGCCGGATGCGGTTCAAGCTCGTCGTGCCCAGATCGTCGATAGGCTTTTAGCATCGCAGGACTACGCATCAAATTTCGCGAGTAAGTGGTCAGCGATCCTCAGAAATAATCACACCAGCGAAGACACACGATATGGTGCGTACGCGTTCCATGATTGGCTGCGCACCAGCTTTTTCGAGAATAAACCCATCAATACACTCGTTCGCGAGTTGTTGACCGCGACTGGAGATGTCGAAAGTAATCCGGCTGTCGTTTGGTTCCGTCAGGTTAATAATACCGAGTCAAGGATTGAGGATATCGCGCAGCTTTTCTTGGGACAACGACTACAGTGTGCACGCTGCCATCATCATCCTTATGAGAAGTGGGCGCAGCAGGACTATTACCAAATGGCCGCGTTCTTTTCGACCGTTGAGCGAAGGGAAGGACCATTGCCAAACGAGCCGAAATTCGTTTCGCGTATCGCGAATGCTTCAGCGAATCATCCTAAGACGGGGCAGGCGCTTCCTCCAACTGGTCTGGATGCACCCAAGACGGAGCTTGCAAATTTTCAAGATCCCAGAGCGGCACTTGCTGATTGGATGACCGCTTCCACAAATCCTTTTTTTGCGAAGTCGATTGCAAATCGATACTGGAAACATTTTCTCGGTAAAGGGCTTGTTGAACCCGAGGATGACATGCGTATTTCCAATCCACCATCGAATCCAGAGCTCCTCGATAATCTTACCTTTGAACTTATTCAGTCGAATTTTGATCTCAAGCATTTGATTCGTTCCATTTGCACATCGACTACCTATCAGCTCAGCGCGAATGCCAACGAATTAAACATCCGCGACACAAATTGTTTCTCGCGTTACTATCCAAAGCGACTTCAAGCGGAAATGCTTTTGGATGCCATTGATACAGTTAGCGGTAGTGCGTCTCAGTTTGATGGCATGCCTCCTGGCACACGTGCGGTGGAGCTTCCGGATACCTCGTTCGCTTCGTATTTCCTAACAGTTTTTGGTCGACCGGATTCCTCGACGGCTTGCGAATGCGAGCGCACGATTTCCTCGACCCTCGCGCAGAGCCTTCATTTGCTGAATTCAAAGGAAATGCAATCCAAGCTTGGGGCGGATGCAAGCTACGCTTCCGCGTGGTCTGCGACAGCCTTGGTGGATGCATCATTGAGTCCATCGGAAAATATTCGGAAGACGGCACCACCGCGGATTCGCGAACTTTATTTGCGAGCACTTAGCAGGCCTCCGACTGACTCGGAGCAATCCGTCGCGCTCGAGTATCTCATGCAACGTTCCGAGAAGTTGCGTGAAGCTTACGAAGATCTACTTTGGAGCGTGATCAACAGTAAAGAATTCCTATTTAATCACTAATCGCTTACCTTGAATTAGCTGACATCATGAGATCGTTCAAGCATGCGACGCGAGGGATCGGGTTGCTCCTCCTGTGCATCTTTGCAATCCCCGTGCGCGCTGAGCTTCCCGTTCTCGCTGTTGATGCTGTCTTTCCTCCGGTGTTGTCCACCAGCCATCCCAATACTCTCAAGGTCACGGCGGGTCGCTTCACTCAAGACATTGAGCAGATTGTTTTCTCCGATCCGCGTATCGTTGCGAAGTTAGATGAGTCTGCGAGCCTGCCTCTTGACCCGCTAACCGCGCCGCAAAAGGTTTACGGAAGTTTTTCAGTGACTGTTGACCCAAGTGTTCCACCTGGGTTTTACGAGTTATGGGCTATGGGACGCTATGGTGTTTCCAATTCGCGTTACATCGCGGTGGTTAACACACCGGTTGAGAGTCTCCCCGCATCGATTGATCCGAAGAATCCACCTGAAGTACTACCAGGGGTTTGTTACGTTGGACTAAGTAAACGCAATGATCGAGTTCTACTTCGTACCAAGAAAGCAGACCGCTGGCCGAGGATACTTCTAGCATCGCAAACGATTGATGCTGCGACGATTGCTGCAATGCAAGTCTCAGACAGCGAAGGGAATGTCTTAAGCCAGTTGCGCAGTTTTAATCGAGAGCCAATCTTATTTACGACCCCTACATCAACGCCAACCAAGCAGGTCGAAGAATTGCGACTTGGGATTCATGATTTTCTGTACCGGTCGTCGGAGAGCATGTACTTCGCCCTAATGGTCGATCCGCCGGATAATCATCCGCTTCTTACTTCCAATTCCTGGAAATCACCATTCAGCGTTTTCGCCACGCCGGTTAGCGAATGGCCGGTTGTCGATGGTAGTGTGCAATCTCCTGCTTCTCAGGATAGTGCATCTTCGCAACCGATTTCGCCACAATTGGTTCCTTCGCCGCCATGGCAAGTGAAATTACGACTAAGTGCTAAAGAGCCGACGCGTGAGATTGAGTTTACCCCGAGTGAGGGTGCAACTTATGAATGCGAGGTGCTTTCGGAAGCGATAGGGCAATCTTCGGATATCCGTGTTATCGCTGACAGGGTTGTCCCGCCGCCGACCTCGGAGCAACTCGTTGAGATACGGAACTTGTTAGCATCGAACCCAAGCGGAGTTGTTGCAGATAATCCTGGCTTACAGCAACGTGTACAAGACTTCGTGGCCCGGAGTCGTTTTACGGGACGAGACGTAATCTCCGTTGCCGAAGATGGTTTGTCCGTTGGAACGCGCGCTGTACGACTATTAACTTCAGATCCTGTTTTTTTGATTCCGCCAGGTCCTGCGAACAAAAACATTCGTTTGAGTGTTAGCGATCTGAATTTACAGCCATCGAGTAAGCATTCCACGGAATTAGTTCTTAGGTTAGGGCCTCCAGTCCCTCGGATTCATGCTGTGGGGCATTGGCTGCCAGATACCAACAATTCGGCGCAAGCCAAGACGACAGGAGTCGCGCTACCAAAGGGTGGTCAGGTTGCGATTCATGTAAGCGTGCGTCGTGCGGGGAATCATAATTTGCCGGTTGAACTGACTTGTGAGAGTCTGCCGGCGGGAGTCTCCGTTGTTCCTGCTGTTCTTGCTCCAGGACAGAATGAAGGGATCTTATTGTTTTTTGCGGAAGATAATGCTGTTGGTTCGTTGGGGGTGATTAAACCTGTCGCAAAGACAAGGTTGAATCCGTCAGATCCAGAGACCGTGATACCGATACAAGCTGCATCGATTGTCGTTTCTGCTTCTGGTGATCGAGGTTTACCGCAAGCCCGAATTTCTGGACAGTGGCTTTTGAAAGTAGTTGATCAAGATCTTGCACCGATCCAAATTCGTGCTGGCGATTCGCCTGGGTTTGTCCTTGAAATCCCGCAAGGAGGAGCAGGGAAACTTCCTGTTCGCGCAGTACGGCGTGCAGGTGGTGAAGCGAAGGGTGTCATGCGTCCACAGAACGTTCCACCTAAGGTCACCCTGGGTGAGTTTGAGCTTCCTGAAAAAGGGCTTGAGGCCAATCCGGAAATTAAGGTTGCTGCTGATGCTCCGGTCGGTGAGTACACGGTTTGGTTTTCCACTGAAATTGTGCTTAAGCAATCCTTGCATCCCGAGTCACACAGTCGGCTTTTGGCATATCGCGATCGCATACAGGGATTGTTCGCGGATCCCAATTGGGTGGGTGATCGTCCAGCGGCAGAGAAAATCATCGCTGAAACCAATCCGAAGCTTGAAGCACTTGCGAAAGAAATTGCTCCAAGGGATTTTCAGACATTTCTGCCTTCGGCTCCTTTCCGGCTGAAAGTTGTTCCTGCGGCAGAGCCACCGAAGTAATATTTCAAATTCAATTCAAGTCTGCAGTGCCTAAAAGTAATCCTGAATTATGAACCTCTCATTACAAAACAAACTTTCAACAGCTTTCAATAGCTTGCTTTTCGGGGCGATTTTCTTGGCTTGGGGCGTTCGAGTTGACGCACAAGAAGCTGCGGCAGTTGCAGGTCAGTCCAAGGACTTTGCCAACCATATTCTTCCGCTGCTGCGGGCGAATTGCATCGCTTGCCACAATGCGCAGAAGGCAGAAGGTGGACTGAATCTTGAATCCTACGAGCAGCTTGGCAAGGGAGGGGATAGTGGCCCGACGATGCTTGTGGGGAAAGGGAGCGAGAGTGAGTTGGTGCGACGAGTTCGGGCGACAGATGATTCTGTGATGCCACCGGATAAAAATGCGGTGGGTGCCAAGCGTTTCAGTGCTGCTGATATGGATTTGCTGCAAGCTTGGATCGATGCGGGTGCACCGGCAGGTATTGCAAGGCCCAATCAGAGCATGCAATGGAAGCAGGTTCCTGAGAGTGTGCGTCCTATGTACTCCATGGATGCTAGTGCTGATGGTCAATGGGTTGTAGCTGGTCGGGGGAATCAAGCGATGGTTTATCGTTGGCCATCGTTGGACGCAGCAAGCGATGTAGTTCAATTGATCGATTCCCAAAGTCAAAGTCAGTTACAAACCAATGCACCTGTGAGTCATTTAGATATGATTCAGTCAATTGCGATCAGTCCTGATAGTTCAAGGATTGCTACAGGTGGCTTTAGAGACATCAAGATTTGGAAGCGGGGTGTTGGGGTAACAGATCAAGGTATAGCGATTCCGTTTCGCGGCGCTCATTTGCTTAGGGTTTCGCCTCAGGGGACAGCTATTGCGAAAGCAACAAGGGCTCCGAGTCTTGAAATAGTTCGCGCTGATTCAGGAGTGGTCACACATCAGCTGGAAGCTCCGGTGCCAGTTATATCGTTGGCATGGAGTGCTGATGGTGCTGTTTTGTGGACGGTTGGAGAAGATGCGTCGATAGTGCAATATACGCTACCCGCGAATGACACACCGAATCCGATGGTGGTCAAACCCAGCATGTCTGGAAAGCTTGAGCAGGCTTTGCGAATGGTGGTTGTTCAAGATGCGCAGACGCTTGTGGGAATCACTCCAGAGAAAAAAGTGCAGTGGATCAAGGCAACGCCAGCAACGGCCGAGTCTCCTGCGGTGTTTGCCAAGATTGACCGTTTGGGAGATGTTGCGGATGTGATTGGGTTAGCAAGGTATGACGAAGCAAATGTGCCACGGGTTTTAGTTGCAACTGCGGATGGGACAGTTCGGGTAGTTCAAGGGACAGATGGAGCGGTATTGCGAACGGTTGCGCACGGGGCCCCAATACAGCATGTGCTTGCTGCGACGGATGCGTCAAAGTTTGCAACGATTGGGAACGATGGATTGACCAAGGCATGGAAGTGCGCCGATGGCGCGATGCTATGGGAGCAGAGAATCGACTTCGAAGGGCAGCGACGCCTGGATTTGGCGGACTTGTCCCTTGCAAGGCAGAAATCCAAAGTCGAGCGAACTACTGCGAAGGTTCCAGAGTTGGAGAAGGCCAAGCAGGCTGAAGTCGAGGCACATGGAAAGTTGGTACAAGCCAAAACCGCTGTTATGGAAGAGTTAGGCAAAAAGCAGACGGAGCTCGATGCTCAAACCAAGGCCGTAGTGGACAGTGAAGCTGCAATGCAAGCAGCTAAAGTCGCAGTTGACGAAGCCATGAAGAAGGTGGAGGCAGCGGCGAAGGATGTTGAAGCCAAGAAGCAGCAACAGGTGGTAGCCATGAAGGCGAAGATGGAAGTTGAGACCAAGTTGACGACGATGGATAAAACCATTGCAACGGCGATGCAAGCCATTGAGAAGGCTGGTGCGACAATTGCTCAGTTTCAAGCGAGCATCGAGCAGGAGAAGCAAAAGGTAGCCCAGTTCGAGCAAGGGCTTGCTCAAACGCAAGCTGCTGTTGTACCGGTGCCTGTGCTTCAGAGTGCCTTTACTCCGGATAATCGCAGTATAGTAACTGCTCGGGTAGATGGAACGATTTCTGTGGTGAGAGGAGATAAGGGGGTTCAGCAAGCGGTGTTGCCGGGGGGGGCACCAAATCTCAATTCGCTACTAGTCACGGCGGGTGGTTGGGTATTAGAGACTTTGGATGATGGGAGAGCGTTGGCTTGGGATTGGGGGAATCGCTGGAGTTTGGAGCGAGTGATTGGAACGGCTCAGGAATCACCATTCTCCGATCGAGTAACCGCGATGGATTGGAGTGAAGATGGCCAGTTCTTGGTTGCGGGAAGTGGCGCTCCGAGTCGATTTGGGGAGTTGAAGTTGCTGCGTGTTTCCGATGGTGTGTTGGTTAAAGATTTTGGGCAAGTGCACAGCGACTCGATTTTGGTGGCAAAATTCTCACCGGATGGAAATTGGGTAGCGACAGGGGCGGCGGACAAAGTTTTGAGGCTGCACCAAGTCCATGTACCTGAGGGCGTAGCACAGCCAGCCCCGCGGACGTTGGAGGGGCATACGCACCATGTGCTTGGAGTGGCGTGGCATGATGACGGTCATTGGATTGCAAGTTCTTCTGCGGACAACACCATTAAAGTGTGGGATGTAGAAAGTGGGACAGCGATCCGAACGATCCAAGGCTTTGGCAAGGAGGTAACTTCGATCGCGTTTGTAGGTCGAAGTAATCAAGTAGTAACATCTTCGGCGGATCAGCAGGTCCGAGTGCATGATGCTAGCAATGGTGGACAAGTCCGAGCGATTGGTGGGCCGGCGGAAGCGGTTTATTGCAGTGTTGTGGCGGGTAAGATTCCGATGGCGTATGCGGGAGGTCAGGACGGCGTGCTTTGGATTTGGCAGCTTGATAACGGGCAGGTGCTTCAGCAGTTAAAGTAATCCTTTCTTGTGTATGGAATTCTTGGTCGATCATATGTTTCGGCCGCTAACGTCACGAAATGCTAGCATTAAAAAATGAGCCGGTTTGGGGACAGACCCTGAACCGCGCGGCGTGCGCAGGGGTTTGCTAGCGATCTTTGCGAGTCGCGTCTCAGGAGCATAGTTGGGCGATTTGAGGTGAAATGACATTCATGCAGCAATGCTAGCGGCGATTGATCGGCGGCAAACGGAGGTTGATGCAGATGCCCCCGACGGCAGTGTAGGCCGGTAACTCGGGATGTCGGGATATGAAAAACAGGGCCGAGATTACGTTGCCGCGAAGCTGATCGTCACGGAATGCTAGCATTAAAAAATGAGCCGGTTTGGGGACAGACCCTGAACCGCGCGGCGTGCGCGGGGGTTTGCTAGCGATCTTTGCGAGTCGCGTCTCAGGAGCATAGTTGGGCGATTTGAAGGAAATGGCATTCGTGCAGCAATGCTAGCGGAGATCGATCGGCGGCAAACGGAGGTTGATGCAGATGCCCCGACGGCAGTGTAGGCAGGTAGCTCGGGGATGTTGGGAGATGAAAACCGGGGTCGGGAAAATGTTGCCGCAAAGCTGATCATCGCGGAATGCTAGCATTAAAAAATGAGCCGGTTTGGGGACAGACCCTGAACCGCTCGGCGTGCGCGGGGTTTGCTAGCGATCTTTGCGAGTCGCGTCTCAGGAGCGTAGCGGCGCGATTTGAAGGAAATAGCATTCATGCAGCAATGCTAGCGGCGATTGATCGGCGGCAAATGGCGGTCGGCTCGCTGTCACTCGATGAACGAAAGCACGTAGGATCGCTACAAGTACGTGCGACAGGTAGGTGCTGTAGGTAGGTGCTGTAGGTAGGTGCTGTAGGTAGGTGCTGTAGGTAGGTGCTGCAGGTAGGTGCTGCAGGTAGGTGCTGCAGGCTAGAAGCGACAGGATAACGGCTCCATGAAGGTGCGGGACTTCGATGGGGCGAATACTCCCAGGACGCTCGAACTGTACCGGGAGAAAGTTAACGGAACTGGTAGCTTATGAGCTCGCGGCTTAGTGAACGCGGCTTAGTGAACGCGGCTTAGTGAACGCGGCTTAGTGAACGCGGTGCCCCGGCTTGGCTCCCGAATCAGCACTGAGCAAAAAGACTTCCGCTCCCCCAGCTCCTGCTGCCGTAACCATCCCCTCACTCAAACCAAACTTCATCTGGCGAGGTTGAAGGTTGGCAACTATCACTACCAGTCGCCCTTCAAGCTGCGCTGGCGTGTATGCCGCTTTAATACCCGCGAACACCGTTCGTGTGACATCTCCCCCAAGACTAACTGTGAGCTTGACGAGCTTCTTCGCTTCCGGTACCTCTTCCGCTTTGATGACCCGCGCAACTCGCAAATCGACTTTCATGAAGTCTTCGATGCTGCATGTCGGTGCAAGTGGCTCGAGCGTAAGTGGCTCTGCCGAATCGACAACTGCTGCTGGTGCGTTATCTGCTGATGCTGGATTCGATCCCACAGCTGGATTGCTCGCTGGGGCTGGCGCTGCTGCCGCAGCAGCCGCCGGTGTGTCTTTGCTTTCTTCAATCATCTGCTCAACCTTCTTTAAGTCAACGCGTTGCATGAGGTGTTCGAACTTGGATAGTTTCATTCCGACCAAAGGCCGATAAGCATCGCTCCAGGAATGGATCTCGCTTTGAAACAGTGTACTGCATTGGTTCGCCAATCGTGGCAATACTGGACTTAGGTAGACACAGAGCTGCCGGAATAAGTTCAGTACGATCGTGCAGACTTCTTGAAGCCTCGCATGCTGCTGCGGATCTTTTTTGAGGGTCCACGGTGCCGTATTTTCGACGAATCCGTTGGCCGCATCGGCGAGCTCCATAATAAGCCGCATGGCCCTTGAGTAGTCTCCTTGCTCGTAGGCTTCGGCAATCCTTTCACCCGCATCCTGGGCAGCCGCGAACAACCCACCATCCTCGGGGTACACGTCGCAAAGCCCTGTGGTCTCTACGAATCTCGCAGTACGACTTGCCAGATTCACAACTTTTCCAACAAGATCGGAGTCTATTTTTTGAGCGAACTCCGTGATGTTTAAATCGATGTCATCAAGTCGCGGCCCAAGCTTGCTGGCGTAGTAATAACGCAAGTAGGACGGGTCGAGGTGATCGAGATACTTCCTTGCTCGCACCATCGTTCCTTTGCTTTTCGACATCTTCTCTTTGTCGACCGTGAGGAACCCATGGATATGTACGAAAGAAGGAAGTGAGAATCCAGAAGATTGCAAAACACCAGGCCAAAAAAGGGTATGGAAGTACGCGATGTCTTTACCGATGAAGTGATGGATCTGCGTCGACGGAGATTTCCACCAATCATCTAGTGATTCGTTGTTTTGTTTGCACCATTGCCAAGTGGAAGCGATGTAGCCAATGGGAGCATCGAACCATACGTACCAGAAGTTCCCTGGGCTATCGGGGATCGCAAACCCGAAATAGGGTGCTGGGCGGGATACGTCCCAATCACGAAGCGGTTTCCCGAGGAAGTGACCTTTGAGGTAGTTTGCAACTTCGGGCTGTAAGTGTTCGCCAGACTGCGTCCACTGGTCGAGGAAGGGATGAAGCTGCTCGAGCTGCACGAAAAGATGCTTCGCTGTTTTTTTGACCGGTGTCGCACCACTAAGTGCACTTACTGGATTAATCAGGTCGGTTGGTGAATAAGTCGCCCCGCACTTGCTGCAGTTATCTCCGTATTCATCGGTCGCTTTGCAGTTTGGACAAGTACCTTTGACGAAACGGTCTGCAAGAAAGGTGCCTGCGACAGGGTCAAAGAGTTGCTCGACATCGTCTTCACGTATGAGATTGGCTTCTCGAAGCGAACTCCAAATTTGTTTGCAAAGCTCGTAGTTCTCTGGCGAGTTGGTGCTGCCGTAATGATCGAAGGC
The DNA here is from genome assembly GCA_903820735.1 of uncultured Pirellula sp. Lineage (GTDB taxonomy): Bacteria > Planctomycetota > Planctomycetia > Pirellulales > Pirellulaceae > JBKCUI01. The sequence goes on along the minus strand of CAIJIZ010000503.1, from coordinate 5,071 downwards.
GATATCGAAGCCGGCGAAGTCTTTTTCGTGAGCATCTTTCATCTCTGCAATGAGCTCTTCCTCGGATCGACCTTCTTGTCGCGCGCGGATCATAATCGCAGTGCCATGGGTGTCATCGGCGCATATGAAGATGCATCTATTTCCGCGCAATTTCTGGAATCGCACCCAGATATCTGTTTGGATGTATTCGACGAGGTGGCCAATATGGATGTGCCCATTGGCGTAGGGCAAAGCGGCGGTTACCAGCAGTTTCTTTTGGCTCATTATGGTGTGTTCTGTTGGTAGGGTATCAGCGATGGCAACTGCGGTGGATAAGGCGATGGATAAGGCGATGGATTTGCCGATGCTGGGAGTTGATTTGTAGGAGTTAAAGTTTATTCGGATCGTTAATTCTCGGTAGTCCAATCCGCAGGGGATTGGAGTATGATAGAGATTGGCATCGCTTGTGCATTGCTCCCTCCCTCGAAAACCTTCCTAAGACTATGAATCCTCAGCAAAAACCTTCGCAAAACGTTTGGCAATTGCATGCTGCTCGATCTACACGACGGCAGCTTTTTGGACTGGGCTCGCAGGGGCTTGGGGTCGCTGCCCTTGCCAGTATGCTTGGGGCTGATTCCGCTTCGGGAGGACAGAATTCAAGCCGGCAACGAGGCGAAGCCGGCTTGCCTGGTTTGCCGCATCATGCCGCGAGTGCGAAGCGGGTGGTGGTGCTCTGGCAAGGAGGTGGGCCTTCTCACACCGATTTGTTCGATGAGAAGCCAGTTATGGTCGAGCAAGCGGGGAAGGATATCCCGGATTCGGTCCGAGGAGCAACGCGATTGTCGACGATGTCAAGCGGCTATGCGAAGTGGCCTTGTTTGCCCGCGATCAAGCCTTTTGAAAATTATGGCAAGTGCGGTATGCGATTGAGCAGTATGCTGCCTAACCTAGGAAGCATTGCGGACGAGATTACTTTGGTGCGATCGATGTACACCGAGGCAGTCAACCACGCTCCAGGGGTGACGTTTTTTTTGACAGGATCTCAAGTCCCTGGCCGTCCGAGCATGGGTGCATGGTTGTCTTACGGTCTGGGAAGTGAGACTGATAACCTTCCTACCTTTGTGGTGATGACTTCAAGCGATAAGGGGAAGACCTGCGGCCAGTTGTTCTTTGACTATTACTGGGGTGGCGGGTTTTTGCCGAGTCGCTACCAAGGGGTTCGGTTTCGCAACACAGGAGATCCTGTACCGTACTTAGCGAATCCCGAAGGTGTTTCGCGTGAGATGCGACGCGCAATGCTCGATGATTTATCAGCGATGAATCAAATGCATTTAGAGAGTTTTGCAGATCCGGAAATCGAGACGCGAATCGCCCAATATGAAATGTCGTATCGGATGCAAACCAGCGTACCTGAACTGCTGGATTTTTCGGATGAGTCTGCTGCGACAATCGAACGCTACGGCACCGATGCTTTGAATAAAGGTAGTTTTGCGAACAACTGCCTTATCGCTAGAAGACTTTTGGAGCGAGGGGTCCGCTTCGTTCAATTGATGCACGCTGGTTGGGATCAGCACAACAATCTCTACACGCAATTGGCTGAACAGTGCAAGGACACCGAAGGTCCTGCGGCGGCGTTGGTAAAAGATTTGAAAGACCGCGGCATGTTAGATGATACGCTGGTGGTCTGGGCGGGAGAATTTGGTCGAACTCCATTCGGCCAAGGGGATCCGAATAAGCCTAACGGTCGGGATCATTTTGGTCGCGCGTTCAGTTGGTGGATGGCAGGTGGTGGTGTGCGCCAAGGCCACGTTGTGGGTGCGACGGATGACTTCGGTTGGAACATCACTGAAGATCCGGTGCACGTACATGACATGCAAGCGACAATCATGCATCTATGTGGGATCGATCACGAACGATTGACGTTTAGGTATCAAGGGCGTCAGTATCGTTTGACCGATGTTCATGGAAAGGTTGTGCCAGGTATCCTCAAAGCACCGGTGTGAGCGGGTTGAGGATTGCTAACCCCAAGCTGCAACTAGAACCCGCGTCTTTCAAGCAACGGTGGAGGTGCGAAGCGTGGTGTGTTGGCATTCGAAGGTGCTACTCTCGATGATGTCGACATCGGTGGGTTAGGCATTAGGGATTGAACTGACGGACTCGCGGATCTGGAGTAGCCGGAGTTGGCTGAGTAACCGGAGTTGACTGAGTAACCGGAGTTGGCTGAGTAAGTCGGGGACACGGCGGGCGGGGGAAGAGGAGTTCCAGCGCCGGTCACCACAGCTCCTTGCATAGCTTGGATGACGTAATCGCTGACTCCTTCTTGGCTCAGCATGATGACTTCGTCGACATCAGGGCGAGCCCACACGCCGTTGGCTTGGATGTGCCCGACGATGACCGACTCGCTGACGCCACCTCGAGTCATTTGGATGACTTCGGGATAGGTCACCGGGCGGCGGACGGTGCGTGGCGCGGAGGCTGTTCTGGAGACGGGTTGGTTGCCGTAGATAACGTTCGGTCGGCCTTGATAGCCCGGTGGGTAATGGTAGGTTTGTTGTTGATAAAACTGTTGCTTTTGTTGTTCGTACGCGCGGCGTTGGCGTTCGAGTTTGTCGCGTTGGTTTCCAAAGATCCCGCCAGCAACGGCCCCGACCGCCCCACCAATTAGGGCCCCTTCGGCGGTCTGGTCTTTATGATTATGCCCTACGACGCCACCGATGACGGCCCCGGTCACCCCGCCAATCACAGCACCGTTTCGAGTATTTTCTTGGGCAGTTGCAGCCGCAGGTGTCGTTGCCGTTGATAATGCTAGCAACCCAGAAGCAATCCAGGGTTTGTACGCAGAGAATTGCAGGGAATTCTTGAAGGACTTCATGGTTGCGCCGGTGGGCTTGAGGTGTTAGAAAAGGGCGAATAACCGTCACGTGTTTTCATAGCTTATCGACCAATTTCTCGTCGAGACTGAAACTTTGTCGCTTGAGCTGGGTTGATTCTCTGAAGAGGGTTTCATTCTTTACTTAAGAACTCGTTGTCAGATTTGGTGTAAAACAAGGACAACGGGGAATGAAAATGCTTTTCTTTTCTTGATGGGCAAGGGGGCAGCCGATGGCGCGATTGACTACGAAGCGGGTGTTTTTGTTAGGGTTGGTCACGGCCGTTATAACTGGGGCTGTCTTTGTAGTGGCTGGCTTTTCAGGGGGAGGGCGGCCGCGTCATCCTGGGATGGGGGTACGCCCCGAAGTGGATGGAGTTAGCTTGAGAAGCGACGCGAAAGCGGATGAGAAACTGGAAGGTGGATCGGGCGTAGAAGCAGAGGCGAATGAAGTTCAAGAAGGGGTTGGCCTAGATAGTGGTTGGATGCGGTTTCGGGGGCCCAATGGAGCGGGGATAAGTTCTGATGTTGCGATCCCGCAAGAATGGTCTGAGAAGCACAATTTAAGGTGGAGTTTGGCTTTGCCGGGGCCTGGTTCATCGAGCCCCATCGTTACTCCGAATGTCGTGTTTGTGACTAGTTACTCGGGCGTTGACGGTGAGCGTCGAGGTGGGTCGCTTGCGCAACTCAAACGCCATCTGTTGTGTATTGATCGGAAAGATGGAAAGTTGCTTTGGTCCCATGAGGAACCAGCCGTGCAACCTGAGGACGCTTATCAAGGCATGGGTGTCCCCGAGCATGGATATGCTACGAACACTCCGGTGACTGATGGCAAGCGAGTATATGTGTTTTTTGGTAAGTCCGGAGTATTGGCTTTTGATATGTCGGGCAAGAAGTTGTGGCAAAGTAGTGTTGGAACAGAATCGGGGAATCGCGGGTGGGGAACTGCCTCGAGTCTGGTCTTGTACGAGGATTTGGTGATTGTCAATGCGGCTGAGGAGAGCCAGTCGATCCGCGCTTTGAATGCAGCGACTGGTGAAGAAGTTTGGAAAGCGACCGGAGCCGCCTTGGAGTTAGCTTATGGAACACCGATCTTAGCGAAGGTAGATGCGGAGCGAACGGATTTGGTGATTGCTGTCCCGGGTGAAGTTTGGGGATTGAATCCTCGAACCGGCAAGTTGACTTGGTATGCCGAAACATCATTGACTGGTAATCTATCGCCGAGCCTAATCCTTGATGGGGACACTGTGATCGCCTTTGGTGGATATCGATCAAGTGGTTCGGTTGCCATCAAGATTGGTGGTAAGGGAGATGTTACCAAGACGCATACGGTATGGACCAGCCGCAATTCGTCGTATGTATCGACGCCGGTACTCTTGGGTGAAAACTTATACTGGTTAGATGATCGCGGAACTTATTATGTCAGTTCTGCAAAGACGGGGGAACTTGTTCAGCGTTCGCGTGTTTCGAATATTACCTCGCGAGATCGCCCTGTATACGCTTCTGCGATTGCAGTCGCGGATCGAATTTTCTTGCAAACAAGGTTTGATGGGCTGCTTGTCGCGGCTCCTGGTTCTGAGTTGAACATTTTAGCGCAGAATCGTTTTGAAACGGATTCAAGCATGTGCAATGCAACACCAGCGGTAGATAACGGGGATCTGTTCCTACGGTCTGATACGAAGTTGTACTGTGTTCGTGCGACGAATCCTTGATCGTTGTGTTGATTCCTATTCCACTCCATTAACTTGGGAATGAGTTGTCATGAAAACGTTTGTAATGTCTATGGTGCTCTTCGGCGCATCGATTTGTTCCGCAGTCGCACAGCCACCTGAAGGTAGGGAAACTCCACCAGGAGGGCCTGAGGGCAGGCCTGGTCGGCGTCCAAGTCCAGAGCAATTCGTCGAGATGGCGATGCGTTTCGATCGCAATGGGGACGGAATGTTGGATCGCGATGAGTTGATGCAAATGGCGAAGGAAATGCCGGGACCGCAGCAGGGTGAAGGACGGGGCCCACGACCAGAAGGTGGACCGCGTCCTGAAGGTGGACCGCGACCTGAAGGCGGACCACGTCCTGAAGGCGGACCACGTCCTGAGGGTGGACCACGTCCTGAAGGTGGACCACGACCTGAAGGTGGACCACGACCTGAAGGTGGCCCACGTCCTGAAGGTGGCCCACGTCCTGAAGGTGGACCACGTCCTGAAGGTGGACCACGACCTGAAGGC
>CAIJIZ010000502.1 GCA_903820735.1 uncultured Pirellula sp. | reverse complement strand
TTCGAACTCGCCTATGGACGCTCTCCATCGAATCGAGAACTAAACGCATCGTTGGAATACCTTAGCAAAGCCAAATCGGAACTTGAACGTGACCCGCAATCGGATGCAAACCGTGCCCAACGTCCAGATCGTTTCGAGGAAATCGCTTTCCAAGCTTGGAGTCAAATGTGCCAATCGCTACTCGGCTCCTCTGAATTCCGATTGATTCGCTAACTCACCACTGTCAACTTTCCACTGTCAACTTTCCATCTTTCCACTCCGAACACTCATGAATACTCGACGCGAAATACTGAGACACGTATCGGCCGGTTTCGGATACCTTGCATTCGCATCGCTGAGCACAGCCGAAGCACGGCGCGCGCTGGCCGACGAAGGGAATCGCTCTGATGGAATCGGAGGATCAAGCACCAATCCACTTGCGGCAAAAGCTCCTCACTTCGCTGCGAAAGCAAAACGAGTTATTTTCCTATGCATGCAAGGTGGCCCATCGCACATCGATACATTCGATTACAAGCCGCAGTTGGAAAAAGACGCAGGGAAAGTCGGAAGAGCGAACGGCGCAAAGCTGCTACCTTCACCTTGGAGTTTTCAACAAAAAGGGAAAAGCGGTCTTTGGATCAGCGAACTCTTTCCCGAGCTCGGTCAACATGCCGACGAAATGTGCTTGATCCGCTCCATGCATTGCGATCAACCAATCCACCCTCGTGCAATGACCCAAATGCACACAGGCAACGCCCAGTTTGTCAGGCCATCCCTTGGAGCTTGGACCCTCTATGGTCTCGGTACTGAGAACGCAAATCTACCAGGTTTCATCGCCCTGAATCCCCAAGCCGCCGCGGCACAAAACTATGGGAGTGCATTCCTCCCTGCCATTTATCAAGGAACAAAGGTCGGACGCCCTCAAGGCCCGCGGCCCGGCATGGCAAGGAACACTCCTCGCGGAAATTCTTCCATCATCCCCGACATCAATAACCCTAGATTCTCGCGCGAGAGCCAACGCTCGCAAATCGACTACATCCAAAAGCTAAACGCGGAATCCCTCGCCAACAATCCGGTAGATTCCAACGTCGAAGGGATCATCGAATCGTATGAACTCGCCTTTCGTATGCAAGACACACTGCCAGAACTGATGGATCTCTCCGGCGAATCGGCTGCAACTTTGGAGATGTACGGCATCGATCAACAACCCACCGACGGATTCGGTCGTCAATGCCTTCTCGCACGACGCTTCATCGAAGCCGGCGTGCGGTTTGTCGAACTCAATCACGGGAATTGGGATCATCATCAACGCCTCAGCACCGTCTTGCCAGAGAAATGCCGAGAGATCGACCAACCCATCGCGGGCCTACTAAAAGATCTTCATCAACGCGGACTCCTGGAAGAAACCCTCGTCGTCTGGGGTGGCGAATTCGGACGGACTCCAGATGCTCAAAATGGTGATGGCCGCGACCATAACAATAAAGGCTACACAACTTGGATGGCCGGCGGTGGAGTACAAGGTGGCTTAAGCTACGGCGCTACCGATGAACATGGCCGCGAAGCGGTGGAGAACAAATGCCACATCCACGACTGGCATGCCACCATCCTGCACCTCCTAGGACTTGACCACGAACAACTTACCTATCGATACGCCGGCCGAAATTTCCGACTCACGGATGTGTACGGAAATGTCATTAAACCGGTCGTTGCTGGATAGGGCAGGGGTTAAGCCAAAACACCCTGGATCAGATTTCCGTGAACATCCGTCAACCGATAGTCGCGGCCTTGGAACCGGAACGTCAAACGGGTGTGATCGAAACCGAGCAGATGAAGGATCGTTGCGTTCAAGTCATGTACATGCACCGGATTCTCAATCGGATTAAACCCTAACTCGTCGGTCTTGCCCCACACCAACCCCTTCTTCAATCCACCACCGGCCATCCACACGCTGTAGGACCGATTGTGATGGTCTCGACCGTCGTTCCCTCCTTGAACCATCGGTGTTCGACCAAACTCACCTCCCCAGATCACCAACGTATCTTCAAGCATCCCAAGTCGCTTTAAGTCCTTGACCAGCGCCGCGCTCGGGCGATCCGTTGCCCCCGCATTGTTTCTTACCCCATTGGTCAAATCCCCATGCTGGTCCCACACTTCATGGAACAACTGCACGAACCGAACCCCTCGCTGTAACAACCGACGAGCCAAAAGACAATTTCGGGCAAACGAAGCTTCCTTCGGATCCTTTACACCATAGAGCTCCAGCGTTTCTTTGCTTTCCGTCCCAAGATCCATCAACTCCGGTGCACTGGTTTGTAACTTGTAGGCCAGCTCATAACTTTGGATTCGCGAAGCGATCTCCGGATCGCCGATCTGCTCGAGAGCAAGTTGATTGAGCTTCGAAATCGTATCGATCGACTCCCGCTGCGTCTGCCCATCGACTCCTTTGGGATTCGACAAGTACAGCATCGGATCTCCCGTGCTGCGGAACGGGATGCCGGCGTACGTTGTGGGTAAAAAACCACTGCCGTAGTTGCTTGCACCACCACTGGTTCCCTTCGCGCTTGTCAAAACGACAAAACCTGGCAAATCACTCGCTTCCGATCCCAAACCATAAAGCGACCAACTCCCCAAACTCGGTCGACCGAATTGTTGCGAACCTGTGTTCATCATCATTTGAGCCGGTGCATGGTTCACCGCATCGGTCTGCATCGTGCGAATCAACACGATGTCGTCAGCAATCTCGCCGATCTGCGGCAAAACTTCTGACAACTCCATGCCACATTGCCCCTTAGGTGCAAACGTGAACTTCGGCCCTAACAAAGCCGAATTCGGATTGATGAATGCTGCCCGATATCCCTTGAGCAACTCCGCTGGCGGTAATTGCCCATTGCGTTTCGCTAACTCCGGCTTCGGATCATAAAGCTCCAATTGGCTTGGGGCTCCGGCCTGAAACATGTACACCACACGTTTGACCTTCCCCGGAAAATGAGGCGGCTTAGGTGCCAACGGCCCAGACTTCTCACCGGTGGAATCCCCCGAAAACTCTCCACCAAAGAATGAAGCGGAATGCGCCATCTGCTCACCTCGCAACAGCTCCGTGGCAGCAAGTCCAGCAAGACCGACGGAACAATCACGCATAAACCAACGACGCCGCAACACTTTCGCCGCCGCTTCAAATACGCTATCGGAATGATTCATCTTTGCTTCTGTCGCTTTCCATCGGAGCACCGGCTTGAGTGCTTCATGAGTTTTTCAAAGTAGTCCATCCTTGAACAACTGCTAACCGACTATCAACTTGTGTAGTATTTTGCCTTCATCCGTCGGCCCGATCAAGCGATTGAATAATCCTTGGTAGTCATACCCAAAGCGGTACGGATCAAAGCCTAACAGATGCAATATCGTCGCTTGTAGATCCTTCGGTGTAACCGGGTCTTCTGCAACATAATAACCGATTTCATCACTCTGACCGTACGAAGTCCCTCCCCGAACGCCTCCACCCGCAAGCATCATCGAATACGCGTATGGATGGTGGTCCCGTCCAAAGAACCCTTTCGTCGGCGTATCCCGCACGTTGTTCTGCGACATGGGTGTTCGTCCGAATTCACCTCCAAGCACCACGAGCGTGCTATCGAGCAAGCCTCGCTGTTTCAAATCGCTCAACAAACCACCCACGGCACGATCAAGCTGTTGGCATTTGATCGGCAAGGTTTCGTCGATCGACTCTCCAGGAGAAGAACCGTGATGATCCCATCCCCAATCAAACAACTGAACGAACCGAACACCCGATTCGACCAATCGGCGAGCAAGCAAACAATTGTTAGCCATCGTCGGATCATCCCCACGGTAGAACGCTCGTGGATCGCTCTCCGATTCCGCCTTGGATACAAACCCCGGCTTCGCGCCGTACATATCGAGCGTCTCCTGGGTTTCATTCCCCAAGTCCATCACTTGAGGTACGGACTCTTGCATTCGGTAAGCCAACTCGAACTGCTCGATGCGAGTCAACGTTTCATTGTCCGCATGGCGTTGAAATTGTTTCTGATTCAAATCCTTGATCGCGTCGAGAACCTCTCGTCGCATCCCGCGATCGACCCCTTTGGGGTTCGACAAATAGAACACAGGGTCTCCGGACGTGCGACACTGAACACCTTGATACACCGTCGGCAAAAAGCCACTTCCCCAAAGACTCTTTCCCGCATCAGGGGTCTTTCCACCACTAAGCAACACCACATATCCTGGTAAATTCTCGTTCTCACTCCCGAGCCCATAGGTCGTCCAAGCACCCAGCGTTGGGTAGCCCAAGCGGGCTTGCCCGGTATGAACTAACAACTGCGCCGGAGAGTGATTGAACTGATCGGTTTGCATGGAACGAATGATTGCGACGTCATCGGCATGCTTGGCAATACTAGGCAGCAGTTCCGAGATCCATTGTCCGCTCTGACCATGCTGAGCGAATGAAAACATCGGGGCAAGCATCTTGGGAACACCTTTGATAAACGCGAAGCGTTTGCCCTCCAAATACTCCTTTGGGCACTCTTTGCCGTCGAACTTCTTCAAGGCCGGCTTGTAGTCGAAGAGTTCAAGTTGCGAAGGGGATCCTGCCAAGTGGATGTAAATCACATGCTTAGCTCGGGCTTCTTGCGGCGGAGCCTTCGGCGATAATGGCTTCGTATCCGCAGCCACAACGCCAGAACGCGATGAACTCCCTAGCAACGACAATGCCATCGCTCCAAGACCAACTCCCGATCTGGATAAAAAGGTTCGACGCGTATCGAACTCGATTGCTTGAAGCGAACTTGCTGTTCGCTGCTCCGTTTCCGTTGCTCTTGTTCTCATCGCTGGTGGTTCCGTAAAAAGTCTCTACGTTAAAGTCTCTAAGTAAAAGTCTGTGCGTAAAAGTCTGTACCTTGTATCACTGCCCCGGTTTGTCACTGCCCCAGTTGATCTCCGACCTACTGTATCAATAACCCAGTTGATCAACGACCGAATGCATCAACGCCCGAGTTCACTGTCCTGAAATTTCACTGTCCTGAAATTTCGCTGTCAAGAAATTTCGCTGTCAAGAAATTTCGCCGTCCAATACTACGGTCGCATCAACATCTCATCGAGGTTGAGAATCGCGGAAGTAACCATCGACCATGCGGCAAGTTCGCTTGGACGAACCTCTCCTTCGCTCGCAAATGGAATATCGCTTAGCAACGCTTTCGCGGAATCGGGAGAAGCTTCAAAATGCTCTTTTGCTCGACTAAGCAATAACATTAAGCGTTCGAGTTCGTCGGGTTCGATTGGCCTACAAAGGGCTTGAGCGAATCCAGTGCGAATGCGATCTGATTGCGAATCACTGCTGCTCATCCAACGCTTCGCCATCCCGACAGCCGCTTCGACGTACACCGGATCGTTTAACGTTACTAACGCTTGAAGCGGAGTGTTCGTCGCAATCCTTCGAATCTGGCAGACCTCGCGCGTCGTGGCATCGAAGACTTCCATCGAAGGGTAGGGTGTGGTCCGCTTCCAAAACGTATAAATACCTCGACGAAACCGATCCTCTCCAGGGCTTGTGATCCATTGAGCGCCGGAATAGGTTGATCGCCATAACCCCTCGGGTTGCGGTGGCATCACCGGAGCGCCACCACGCTTGCGTGACAACAATCCGGCAACCTCCAACGCTTGATCTCGCACCACTTCAGCTGACAAACGAAATCGAGGGCTGTAGCTCATCCAAAGGTTTCGCGGATCGCGTTCCTTCCTTTGCTCATCCTGCACGTAAGCTTGTTGATAGGTGTTTGTCGAGACAAGCGTCTTAAGAAGCTCCTTGAGCGACCAATGCTTCGTATCGCGATACTCGATTGCCAACCAGTCGAGCAATTCCGGATGTGTGGGGAGCATTCCTTGCGAACCAAAATCCTCCTCAGTTTCGACAATGCCGCGCCCGAAAATTTGCCCCCACACGCGATTGACTGCGACTCGCGGCGTAAGGGGATTGCGGGGGTCGACAAGCCAGCGAGCTGCGGCCAATCGGTCTGGTACGCCCGCTTCCTCCGCATCAAACAAGCGGGGCAGGGCAGGGGAGAGGGCATCGCCTGGATCAAGGAAACTGCCTCGGCGGTGCAATCGCGTCTGACGCTTGCTCGCGCTCGCCAATTCGCGCATCACTGGTAACTTAGGAATCGACTCGCGCAGCGATTGGATTTGCTTGTCGAGTTCCTGCGAGCGTTTCGCTATCGCTTCGACTGCTGGTAACTCTTCAACAATCAATGGAACCGTTGCATCGGTTGCGAACGCGATTCGTACGCGATGCAACATCAAGTGCCCGCCGTAACTCTGCACGATGCGAACCACCAATTTCTCTTCCGCATCCCCCACCTTCTCAGAGACAACCAACGGCTGGGCTAATTCAAGGATCCCCCAATGCGATTGCTGCTGCTTCGGAGAAATTGCCCAACCCGTTTTCGAATCGTCATCGACCGCTCCGGTCAACGGCCAGCCATTCTGTTCAAAGCTTACTTTCTTCGCTTTCAAACCGACGCGAGCTTGGGTCGGTCCGTGCAACACTTCAAGCGAGTTGATGACAAAGTTCGGGTCTTTGCTGTTTAGCCCAAGCCGAGGAGATGGATCCTCTGGAGTCGCCTTGGCCATCAACGCTTCGATGCGCAGAGCGTGATACGTGCCCGGCGGAAGCTTTACTTCGAGGATATACGTGTCGGTAGCGGGGCGATCAGCAGCAGCTCGCACCGAAGAATCTTCCTCGATGAACAGCGCAGCATGACTTTCGGAATCGACCGCCGTCGGCTTCGCAAGCGTCCAACGCTGTTCGACCAACGCTTGATTCTCCAGTTGGGCTCGATCGAGCTGCGAGGTCAAGCGTTGTCGTTCGGATTGCAAGGACGCCAACTGCGATTGTTGCTCAAAGCTAGGGACTGGCATGCGTGGCTCATCATCGTAGCGGTCTGCATCCTCCGTTTGGTTCCAGATCGCATAGAAGCTGTAATAGTCCTCCATCGAGATCGGATCGTACTTATGGGAATGGCATTTCGCACACCCCGCCGTCAGCCCCATCCAAACTTGCAAAGTCGTATCGACACGATCTTTAACAGCAGCGATTCGAAACTCTTCGTCATCAGTGCCACCTTCGTCGTTGCTCAAGGTCGCGCGATGAAACGCGGTCGCGATTTTCTGTGAGGTGGTCGGCTGATCAAGTAGGTCGCCGGCGAGTTGCTCGATGGTAAATCGATCGTAGGGCATATCGTCGTTGAGAGCTTGAATAACCCAATCGCGGTAGGGCCAAAGATCTCGCTTGAGATCCTTCTCGTACCCCTTGGTATCCGCGTAGCGTGCAAGATCCAGCCAGATTCTTGCCCAGTGTTCTCCGAAGGACGGGGACTGAAGCAGCTCATCGACATAACGAGCAATCGCAACCGATCGCCCTTGCTGAATTTCTTCGACAAACCTCGCAACGCGATGCGATTCGGGGGGCAAGCCGACGAGGTCGAGCGACAGTCGCCGAGCGAGGACTTCGGGCGGGGCGGGCGGGGCCGGTTCCAAACCGCGATCGCGCATCGCTTGTAGGATCCAAGCATCGATTGGGTGCTTGCCCCAAGGATCCTTTGCACTTTCAGGGAGCGGTGCAATTTTAGGCTTGTTCAACGACCATTGGTTTCCCCAACGGGCACCTTGTTCAATCCATTTGAGCAATAATTCTCGCTGGGCGGGGGTAACCGTTTTTCGTGCGGATGGAGGAGGCATCACCAAATCGGGATCATCACTTGCTATTCGATGCAGAATCTCGCTTGCGTTTGGATCGCTCGCAGCGATGGCTCTCTTTCCATCTCGCAAAGTCTTAGCAGACTCCTCTTCGTCGAGTCTCAAGTCCGCTTCGCGGTGAGCCGGATCCGGACCGTGGCAGTGGAAACAATGCTCGGCCAGGATGGGTCGTATTTGCAATCCGAAATCGATCTCTGAATTTTCTTGCGCCTTACAGATCATCGGCGCGAAACCGAACCAGAATGCCATCATGAACCCAACGGCGCTGCATTTTACAAAAAACCCGATCGAATACGTGCGTTGCAAGCGAGAAACCAGCGAGCGAGCAACTAACGAGCGGGTCACCGAGGTATTGAACAAAGCGGATAGCAACATAGAGGACACCTTTAAGCTTCCACGGCACGGACGATATATCGAGAGCCGCTCATAAGATGATTTCTCAAGGCGCGGCGGGCAAGTTTGGGATCATTCGCAAGGAGTGCATCGACGATTGCAAGGTGCTCTTTGGCTTCTTGCATAACGAAATCAAGGTCAGGGCTAGTTTGTTCGAGGAGACGATTCCAAGCGGCATCGCGGATGGCGCGAACGAGCAAGGAGATACGTTGCAGTTCATCTGCGAGGAATTGGTTTCGGGTAGCTTTTCGAATTGCATCGTGCAGGAGGGAATCGGTTTCTTTCACTGCTTCGACATGTTTGGTACGGATGGGAGGTGAGAAGTTCGCTTGTTCGACAAGTTTTGCGCGAAGTTTTTCGAGGAAGGGTTTAGGGATTCGGCCGCAAGCCGAGAGGATAGCGAGGGATTCCAGAGCGGCTCGAACTTGGCAGATATCGCGAACTTCGGTTGGGGAGAACCGTCGGACGACGGCTCCGCAGTTCGGTTTCACATGGAGGACCCCCATACCGGCGAGGGTACCGATCGCTTCGCGGATAGGAGTTTGGCTGACACCGAATTCTTTTGCGAGTCGGTCCGAAACAAGTCGATCGCCGGGAAGGTAGGTACCATCAAAGATCCCTTTGAGGATCCCTTCGACGATCCTAGGCCGGTTGGTCGGCGATTGGTCCTCTGAGGATTTCGGTGGCTTCTTAGCAGGTTGCGTGCGTCGCGTGTTCATGCCTGCGATTGTATACAATGCGACATGTTTTGTATACAACCTTACCCGACCTCCACTTGCAGCACCGGCTAGTATCAACGCCTTGTAGGCTGCTCGTGTATCATCGCCCCGTAGCATCGCCCGTAGCATGGCCTTCCAAGGCCGTGCGTCCGCGCAACTTAGCGCGGTTCACACACGGCCACCGGCCCACGCTTGGCTCCCCTTGCTCCCGCGGGCGGGAGCAAGGGGAGGGGGGGATGAGGGTGGAAAGAGCACTGGACTACACTAGATGTTGCTTGCTGCGGGTCAATCATGAGATAGGTTAGGAGGATAGTTATCGCTTTATATGCAGTTCGCAAAACACAAACTGCGCATCTCCTCCCACCTCATCCCCCGGCGCGACACAAAAAATGGTTCTCGTCCTTTTTGCGTCTTCGCGTCTTCGCGTGAGCCACTCGCACCCCTCGCCCGGCCACCGGCCCACGCTTGGCTCCCCTAGTATCTTGCAATTGACCTTACTGAGCTTCTCTGAGAGGCTAGTAAAGTCGAAGTTGCCGAGTCGCCTGCAGCGACTTTGTAACACAGCTACGCAGATC
>CAIJIZ010000501.1 GCA_903820735.1 uncultured Pirellula sp. | reverse complement strand
TCTACTGACTTCCGCACTGCGCTGAGCAATCGATCAACGATGATCGGAGCAAGACCTAATGACAGTTCGTCGGCCAACAGTAATGACGGGTTGCGGCTCAGTGCGCGCGCTAGTGCAACCATTTGTTGCTCGCCACCGGAGAGCAACCCAGCTCTCACCGATAAACGTGGCTCTAACTCGGGGAAAAGCTCAAGCGCAACATCAACCGATGCGCCACCCAATTTCAAATTATCCCTCGTGGTCATCTTTGAAAAGATCAAACGCCGCTCGGTGACGATACCGAGGCCTCTTTTTTGAACTCGCAAATAGGCGGGTTCCCAAGTAGGAACATTGTTTAACATGACTAAACCATCAACTGGTTTTAATTCGCCAGCAATGGTGAGAAGAGTTGTTGATTTACCCGCACCATTCGGGCCAAGAAGACAAACTACTTCGCCCTTATCAACATGAATGTTTACTGCCCGAACCACTTCGCGACCGAAATAGCCTGCCTTGAGATCACGCGTTTCAAGCAAAGTCTTCATTTAGATCGCGCCCCCACGACTCCCTACGTCTGAGGCAACTCTATCCTTTTGCGCTGCATCAGCGCCTAAGTAGGCACGAATAACATCTGGGTTTGCTTGCACTTCTGCAGGGGTGCCAGTGGCAATGAGTTTGCCAAAGTCCAACACCAACACTTCGTCACACGCTCCCATAACAAATTGCAGGTCGTGCTCCACCACCAAAATTGCCATTCCCCATTCGTCGGCGAGACCGCGCACCAAGCGAGCCAAGTTTTGACTTTCAGACTGGCTCAAACCTGCAGCTGGTTCATCAAGAAGCAGGACGCTAGGAACCATTGCTACGGCTCGAGCAATCGCTAACAACCTGCGCTTGCCATAG
Source organism: uncultured Pirellula sp. (assembly GCA_903820735.1). GTDB lineage: Bacteria > Planctomycetota > Planctomycetia > Pirellulales > Pirellulaceae > JBKCUI01. Next base: position 2,692 of record CAIJIZ010000501.1, on the reverse strand, counting down.
GAAAGATCTCGAACATCGCGGTGGAGATCAAACTCCAAATCAAACTGCTGAATGGTGCGTACTACCGGCGCGGAAAACAGCGGGTTGCGAGGGCGCACTAAATCCTTGAAATAGGACGCACCATCTTGAGGGTCGGCAGCGACACTGAGATTTTCGAAGACGGTTGCGTCATCAAACAATTCGAGACCTTGGAACGAGCGAGCCACACCAGCTCGGGCGCGTTTTGATGCCCGCAATGTCGAAATCTCAAGATCGCCCACTTGGATCTCGCCTTCGGACTGAGTGAATCCGCTTACTGCATCGATGAGCGAAGTCTTGCCCGCACCATTAGGCCCGATAAGGCCTGTAATGGTTCCCGGCTTGAGCGAGAAGCTGACGTCGTCAACAGCAACCACAGCCCCATAGACCACTCGAAGTTTGTCAACATTGAGAATCTGTGGTGTCACTCGATGGACGCCCGAATTTCCGGAATCGGACTCCGAAACATCTGCAAGGTCTATTAGGTAGGAACGTCCCCACTTCCTTGAACGCTTCATGAAACGGAATATTTTTACCCACTCTGCAGCCAATCCGTCTTGGTAATACAACACAGTGAGAAGGGTCGCGATTCCACTGATGAGTTGGATCCATCGGGCAATTCCACTCCATGTTGCTTCAAAGATTGCTTGATTAAGACCAGCAGCGGCCATTGTGCCGCCAAAGAATGGCCCGAGTAGCTGGCCGATACCGCCAATCAATGCAAAGCCAACATACGTAATCGAGGTAAAGGTGGTGAACGACTGATAGCTAATTGCGGTAAGTCGGAAAGCAATCAATATTCCGCCAAGCGCCGCGATCGCCGAGGCAAGAGAAAAAGCGAAGAGTTTCGCGCGCGTTACATCGACGCCCAACGCCGCTGCTGCTCGTTCGTTCGTTCTCACTGCAATCAAGCGTCGACCACTTCGCCCCCGTCGTACATTGGAAACAATCCACACGGCAAACACCGCAAGCGCCAACACGAAGATCCCATATCTTTCTGGGTACTGCACCGAGTCGAGGCTGTAGCCGAAGATGCTTGGGCTCTCTACAAGCGTGCCTTTTACGCCGCCCGTATAGTTTCGATTTCTAAACAGCATTAATTCGAGTGCCGTTCCCATACCCAAAGTCACAATTGCAAGATTGAGACCCCTCGTGCGTACCGCCGGTATCGCAAACAACATTCCCATCGGAACCGCGGCAACAACTCCAACGATCAGTGCTAGGGAAAACGGTATGCCAAATACTGACGAAACTCGCCCTGCGACATAGGCACCAAAGCCCGCAATTGAATACTGCGCGAGCGATAGCTGACCCGCATAGCCAGTGAGTACCACCATTGAAAGCAACACGACTGCCACCGACAAAGACACGGTGAGCGCATCAACCCATTTGGGTTCTTTTGTGAGCATCAAAAATACGATGACGCCTGAGCCAAATAGCGCCCAATCCCACGAAATTTTCCCGCTTCCCAGCATCGGATACTCGCGTAGGAAATAATCGCGATTGGGAAGCGATGTCCCACGGAACACCAGCACCGCAATGACCACCAAAAACGGAAGCGATGGACCAAGACCTTGTTGGTCGATAAAACGACCTACCAAGGTTTGACCAATGCCGAGCAAGAACGCTGTCATCGTTGCAATCGGGAAGGATCTGAAATCCGCTACCAGTGCGGCGGCGAGCGCAGCAAGAACTAGACCCGTCATCGATGTCACTTGAAGTGTGATGATTGGAACTACGAGCATTCCAGCCACTGTCGTGAGAGACGAACTGAGAATCCAGTTCAATGCAGCGACGAAGTTTGGAGAAATTCCTACCGCAGAGGCCGCTTGCTCGTCTTCGGACACCGCTTCTGTTGCAAGACCGAATTTGCTTGACTTATACAGGAACCATAAACCTGCGCTGGACGCGATGCCCAGGCCCAGCAGGATGATTCGATCCATGGTGATGCCAACATCCGACCACAGCGTTAATCGACCGTTGGGGAGACGACTCGGTACTTGTTGAGGTTCAGATCCATAACGAATCACTACACCGGCCTGCACCGTGACAAACACCGCCAACGTTGCAATTACACGAATGAGTGAACTCGCATTTCGCAACGGGCGAAGAATCATCCAGTGAGTAAGAAATCCAAGTGTCGCAGAAAGCAAAATTCCGAAGAAGGTAGCTACGAGGAATGGATGACCGTATTCGTATTGCAACTCCCACTGAAGAAAGACACCGGCAATCGCAGTTGCACCGAGAGAGAAATTGATGATTCCCGATCCGCGATAAACAACAATCAGACCTTGAGAACCAAACGCGTAGAGCGCTCCGACGCCAAGCCCCAGGAGAGCGAACTGCACGATTTCGTTGATCACCGTTGGTGAGGGTACTTCATTTGAAATTTCCTAGCAAGCGAGAACTTTTCCGTCTCTGGTCTCGCTCGGTTCGAGGGAGCGCCACTAGAGTCTTCCGCGAGACGCGCTTATAGACGTATCAATTTGCGATTGCGGGGATGCAATGAATTTCAATCTGTCCGACGAACACGAGGCGTTCCGCCTCGTCGTGCGCGATTTTGCCGAAAAGGAAATAGCCCCCCACGCCGCGATGTGGGATGAAAAAGGAATTTTTCCACTCGACGCCGTAGCAAAAATGGCCGAACTTGGTCTTTTCGGTTTGGTCTTCCCAG
>CAIJIZ010000500.1 GCA_903820735.1 uncultured Pirellula sp. | reverse complement strand
GTGTCCCGGCGGTGATGTGACACCAACGGACAACTCGCAGTGCATACCCATCATCCACCTTGGATGAGAATCTCCGGTACTGTCTGCGTTCGGCCTTCTTGTCAGCGATACTGTATGGATCAATGCTCGCATTTCGATGAAGCGAGTGTTATGCTTGTGTGAAGAAATGATGAATTTCGGTGAGTTGCTTTAGGAATGTGTTAGTAAACGGTTAAGGTTTAGGCTTTCCGGTGAATCCTGGCAGATTTCAGTTGCGAACTAGCTTTTTTCTGTTCCGGAAAAGAGTAGGGGGCGATCGGTGGCAGGGTTTTGTCTGGATTCGGTTTCGAGCAACATTGGTGGAAAGTATTTTCCGAGTGACGAATACCTTATACTTTGGGGCTGTCGTAGGCAGTCGATCTAGTTTCCTCTGAGTGGTTGGTTATTTGAAATGGTTCGTTTCACAGCGTTTGCCGTCCTCTTGGCATTGGCCACGAACGTTCGGGCAGATGAAGATGCTTTTTTCGAATCGCGAGTTAGGCCATTGTTAGTCGAGCATTGTTACGAGTGTCATAGTGGCACAAGTACCAAGGGAGGCTTGTCGCTTGAATCACGTCAGGGCTGGCAAAAAGGTGGCGATTCAGGAGCAGCGATATTGCCAGGAAAGCCGGATGAATCGTTGGTAATCCAAGCGATTCGCTATGCCGATGAGAACATGCAGATGCCGCCGAAAGGGAAGCTTACTGCGGAAGCGATTGAGGTGTTAGAGGAATGGGTTCGACGCGGAGCAGTTGATCCTCGCGTGGGAGACGAGAAGCTTGCCGGGATGAAGCTCGAGGATGCGAAGACTTGGTGGTCGTTCCAACCTATCGTCGCATCTGGAAACCCGATATCGACATCGAATGCTAACTTGGCGGGTGCCGCAAGGCCGAGTCTTGGTGAAATCCAAGCTGCAACGGCAACCATCGATCGCATCATCGCTGCGAGGCTGCGGGATGCTGGGGTGCAAGCACTTCCGCAATCCACACCTCGAGACTTGATCCGCCGGGTGAGCTATGACTTGTTGGGGCTTCCTCCAAGCCCGGAAGATGTTGAGGCTTTCGAGCTCGTTTGGTCGCAGCCTCAGGGGCCGGAGCAACGGCGAGATCTTTTATCGACTTGGATCGATCGTTACTTGGAATCTCCTCAGTATGGTGTTCATTGGGGGCGACATTGGCTGGATGTGGTCCGGTATGCGGACACGGCTGGAGAGAATACGGATCGCCCCTTGGTACATGCTTGGAGGTACCGAAATTGGGTCTTCGACGCGTGGAATCGCGATATGCCATACACGGACTTTATCCGCCTTCAGATCGCAGGGGATTTAGTCGCGGTGGATTCGCCTGGCGCGTCGAAACCTGCGGTCTCCGAGGCAGGTGGGCTTTCCGGGGCAACTGGGGAAGCATCCGTGGTAGGCGGACCGTTTGCGAGCCGAGCCGAAGGCATCATTGCCACGGGCTATTTGGCGATCGCACGTCGCTTTGGGCACGATATCGACAAAGATATGCATTTGACGTACGAGGATGTGATCGACAATGTAGGTCGAGCTTTTTTGGGATTGTCGATCGGATGTGCGAGGTGTCACGACCACAAATATGATCCGGTTACAGCGGAGGACTACTATGCACTTTATGGAGTCTTTGAGAGTTGCAAATTCTCGTTTCCTGGGTGTGAGCCGAAAGGACAACCGAAGGATATGATCCCGCTGGCGACTCAAGAGGAGATCGATCGGCTGCTGAGGCCTTATCAGGAGAAGAAAGAACGATTGGAGCTTGCGGCACAGGAGCGAGAAAAACAAGCTCAAGTGCATCGCATGCGATTCTCGGAAGCGATCTCTGCGCAAAGTGAGCTCGTTGCCGAGTCACCGGTCGAAGAGGGGGCAAGTGTTCCTTTTGGTGCCGCATTGAGTATCAAGCGAGGCGATGTCTTGATGCTGAGCGTATCACCGAATGGAAATTACGGGGCGGACACCACGCGTGTGCAATGGAGTATCGCGGAGGATGCACAGTCACCTCGGACGTGGAACGTTTCTGACTTGATTCCTGACTTATTGTCCGCGAATCCGCATCAAGGGAGCCATGGTGCGTATTGGTGTTTTCTCGAAGCGACTTCAAATCGTTTTTTGGTAGATCGCAAGCCAAATATACAGGGCAATTCGGCGTTGCAAGGATGGGAGTCGGAAGCTCCACCATCGGTATTCGTCAACACGTCCGATCAACCAGTTTCGGTGTGGACGAGTTTGTCGGCGCGCTCGGTATTTGTTCATCCCGGTGTGGATCGAAAAGTCGGGATCGCTTGGGTCAGCCCAATCGATGGGCAGATCAAAATTGAGGGTCGGGTTACCGATGAGCATCGAAGCGGAGGAGATGGGATCTCCTTTCAAGTCCAGCGATTTTCAGCTCCTGAAATTGGAGATATATTGCTTCAGCTCGGTGCGTCCAGTGAGCCACAAGAGAAACTTGAAGCGATGCCGTCTATTGACGTGGCTTACGGGGTAGTCGAGTCGCAGATCAAGAACGCGCGATTGCACTTAAGAGGGGATCCAGAGAAACTCGGCAATGAAATTCCTCGTCGTTGGTTGACGGTTTTCGGTTCAGAGCCGATCGGCGGAGAGTCCGGTAGCGGCCGCAAGGAGCTCGCACAATGGATCGCAACTTCGCCCCTTGCAGCTCGGGTGATTGTCAATCGGGTTTGGCAATGGCATTTTGGTCGAGGATTGGTTCGCACACCGAATGAATTTGGATCCAGGGGTGAATTACCGACACATCCTGAGCTCTTGGAGTATTTAACCGAGCAGTTCATTGCAAATGGTTACAGCATCAAGTACTTGCATCGGCTGGTCATGCAAACTGAGGCTTACATGCGGGCATCGGGGGTTGCCAGTGAAAGCGATCCTGAGAATCGCTTGCTAGCGAGTTTTTCACGAAGGCGTCTTACAGCCGAAGAGATGAGGGATAGTTTATTGCTCGTTGGAGGGAATCTAGATTGGTCGTTTGCGAAGCAGCATCCATTTCCAGCTGAGTCGAGTTGGACATTTACGCAGCACGATCCGTTTTCTGCGGTATACGATACGGAACATCGCACCGCATTTATGATGGTCCAACGCCAGCGTCGGCATCCATTTCTTGCGACATTTGATGGAGCTGACCCCAACGGGACAACACCGATTCGTGATTCTACGACAGTGCCAACGCAAGCATTGTATTTTATGAATGATCCTTTCTTTCATGCACAGGCGGGCCGGTTGGCTGGCCGTTTGCTCTCCGAGGCGAATGCTCTGGAAGGGCGGATAGATCTGTTGTGGCGTGTATTGTTTCAAAGAAAAGCTACAGCTAACGAACAGCGTCGGGTGGGAGAATTTCTGGAGCGTTATCCTGGGGATGAATTGGATCGCTGGTCGGCTTGCGTTCGCGGGTTGCTTGCAAGCAACGAATTCATGGTTGTCGATTAAGAGTTAGCTGACTGCAGATTACGCGTGAAGAACAAGCAAGTTGAATGAACAGGAGTCGACGATGAGTAGCAAGTATGGAGTTGATCGTAGGCAATGGGTCAGATCGGCTGTTGCTGGTTCCATGGTGTTACCGGCTTTGGTTGAGCGCATGATGGCACAATCGGGCGACCCGCTTGCACCCAAGGAGTCCCATTTTCCAGCGAAGGCGAAGAATGTCATATTTTTATTTATGACGGGAGGGGTGTCGCATGTGGATACTTGGGATCCGAAACCTGAATTGATCGCCGGGCATGGCAAGGAGATCAAAGCGGATCATCCGGAAATCAAGGACAGGCCGGGGTACGAACGGATCTTTCTCAAGAAGCCGCAGTGGGAATTTCGCAAGCATGGTCAGTGTGGTACGGAGGTCAGTTCGCTGTTTCCTCATATGGCCACCTGTGTCGATGACATCGCATTGATTCGATCGATGCATACCTCGCATTCGAATCACTACAATGCGACGTTAGGGATGCATACCGGTTCCTTTGCCCAATCTCGGCCCAGTATGGGGGCGTGGGTCACCTACGGACTCGGAACGCTCAACCGTAACCTTCCAGGATTCGTGGTTATCGCTCCGAGGCAGACTTATGCGGGGACTCAAGTTTACGCTAGCGATTTTCTGCCGGGGGCTTATCAAGGTACGTTGGTTGTCCCAGGTTCCGAGCCGATAGCCAACATTGCACCGCGGCTACCACAAGACCGGCAATCGATGGAATTGGATTTTCTCGAGGAGAGTAATCGCGAGCACCTGAAATCACGCCAGGGAGATGGATTGTTGGAATCTCGAATGCAGAGTTTTAGAACGGCTTTCGGTATGCAGATGGAAGTACCCGACGCTTTTGATTTTCGCGATGAGACACAAGCGACTCTGGAGAGTTATGGATTGCAAAGGAACACGACAAACGGTTTTGCTTGGCAGTGTCTTGCGGCTCGAAGGTTGATTGAAAGAGGGGTAAGGTTTGTTGAGCTGATCGATACAGGGTCATCTGGAAATTGGGATGCGCACGGAGACATGATGACGCATGAGCCGTTGGCAAAGAATGTCGACCAACCCATTGCAGCATTGCTCAAGGACCTCAAGGGAAGAGGAATGTTGGAAGATACACTGGTTGTCTGGACGACGGAATTCGGCCGAACTCCGTTCAACAATACAGCTGACGCAAAGGGGCGGGAGCATCACCCATGGGCTTTCAGTTCATGGTTAGCCGGAGCGGGAGTTAAGGGCGGCTTGGTCCATGGGGCAACCGATGAGATCGGTCTAAGAGCAGAGGATAAACCCGTTCATGTGCGAGACTTTCATGCGACGATCTTGCACCTGATGGGATTTGATCACGAGCGATTGACTTTCACGCATGGCGGCTTGGATCATCGGCTCACTGGGGTCGAGCAAGCGCGTGTCGTCCGAGAGATTCTTGCGTAAAGATCGATCTGAATTGATGGTCGTTAAGTAGGCGTTCTGAGGTTCGCTGCGTTGGTTCGTTGCCAGAGAATAATGCCGAGGGACTATGCCGAGGGATTATTCAGTGCAGCGGAAATGAAACCAAGATTGGGGGAAGGATAGAAAGTCTGAGACACCGGATTGGGCTAGGCTAAGGAGTCGCGTGGGTGGCTCGACTGCGAGTAATCCGAGTGCGATATCCGGAAATTCTGTGGGGCGAAATTTGCGGAGTTGCTCTGCGCGAACGCTGATCCAAAACATCAGTTCATCGACACGACGGTGTGCGGCAGCGTACGAGCCTGGGGGGGTAGGGGGTGCGTTCTGCGTTTGGGGGGGAAGTCTGTTGAATGCGGCTTGTGTGGTTTCCTGGCATTCCACTTCAATTCGATCGACGAATTTTGGGCCTCGAAGATCGAAAACTAGATGGGTGCTGAAGTCATCTCGATTCCGTAGATCGCGGCTGTAGCGACTATGAACGGCCAATTCGAGTTTTAGAGAGTAAGGGCTTTGTGAGCCGGATGGGATTTTGTGGGTTAGTCGGCATGCAAGAAAGAGTCCTTGGTCGTTCCAGCCGCAGCGAATGCTGGTTCGCCGCGAGTTTTGGGTGTTTAGGACGTGGATTGCTGGTATTTGGTATTTGTCATCGAGTCCCCAGGTATCAGGGGATCGCATGTCAAGTACTTCTGGAAGTCGGTGAATTGGTACTGAGACTTCGAAAAGAGCGGCAGGATTGATCAAGGAGTTGTCGAACACGGACGGTTTCCCTCCTCTGGAGAATTAAAAGTAGTGAATCTGCGGCCGTTCTGGATACGGACTGCATACGAGGGGGTGGAGCTTATTTGAATTCGGACCATTTCCAAGTAATTAGCAGAGCTGCATCGTAGAGCGAGTGGGCGAGAACGCAAGCGAGTAAATCTTTGTAGTGCCAATAGACGAATCCGAAGAGCAGGCCGATGAGGGTCGTGACCAAGATGTAGGATTTCGAGATTGGGTGTGCGAAACCGAAGGCAATCGAAGCGCAAATAATAGCGGGTAATGCTCCGGCGAGGGTAGTGGGGGAGTAGAGAGAGAGAAAGGCGTTTTGGATCAAGCCGCGAAATAGAAGTTCCTCTCCGACGCCTGCAACGAGGGAAAGAATGATCAGCTGCGGGATGGATGAGGGACCGAGCGTGGAGCGCAGTTGGTTTTTCGTGACTTGTTCAAGTCGGTTTAGAGCATCGAGTGGGAGTCGGCCGACGAGTTGAACTAGGGCAAGCAGCAGAAGTGCGAAGGGAACGGCAATTGCGATACTTCTAGCGATCCAGAGCCAATCGAACTGGGCAAGTGGCCAGCCTCTAGGAAGGTGTTCTCTGGGATTGATCCCGAGAACTGCGCCTAAGATTATTGCGATGATTCCGAGAGATAGTTCAAACCAAGCAGCGGCAAGAAAAGGAGTGCCCGGAGAGTTCCCGGATGCGGGATTGCCCGATGCCTGTTTAGGAGGGGGGAGGGGACGGTTGGGAACCTGCATGGTTGGACGCGAAGTGGAAAAAGCCGGGAGGTATGTAAGCCGGGTTCTGTAACGCTTGGCTGGGCCAGGCGTTGGCAATCATTCATCTAGGCTCAAGATTGCTCTTGGGCTCAAGCGATCTACCCGAGCGTTAGCATCACGAGCGGGATGCGACCAGCCCTGTGAAGGGGGTCTCACTCTGTTGGATCTTGCTCCAGATGGGGTTTACCGAAGTGAGCAGTCGCCCGTCACTTGGTGGGCTCTTACCCCACCGTTTCACCCTTACCTTTGACGCTTAGGGCATCGCCGGCGGTTTTCTTTCTGTTGCACTTTCCCTAGCCTTGCGGCTGGTCGACGTTATCGACCATCTTGCTTGTTGGAGCCCGGACTTTCCTCCCCGCATCTCAATCGCAGAAAATGCTTCTACGCTTGTTCAGACGGAGCGATTGCCCTACCTCCCGGCAGGGGTATTGTATTCCCAGATACGCCTTAGAGTCTAGGAGTTGATTTCGCTGCTAGCGTTTTGATGTTTGGTCAACGACTTGTGGTAATCCGGGCCTGGGCGCCGGCCGCGTCGTTTTTGTGGGCTGGAAGGGAGCATTGATAGGTCGACGCGTTGAACCAGCCGGGTGATGCATAGTTTGTTGACGCTGATTTCTAGGTCATTGGATTCTTTGCACAAACTATCGTGTAGGCTTTTGGGGATTCGAATGGTGATCATACGCTGGGGTTCGGTCGGGTCGCAATCGATCGCATCACGCGAGCGGAGTACGGTTAGCATTTCGAGGATTTTTGTGTGGGTCTCGCTCGCTTCGTAACTGCGATAATCGTCGGCGTTGTTGAAGACTTGGTGCGCCACACCGTCGACACCTAAGGTTTCGCGGTAGAAGGCTGTCCAGGTTGGGGCGACTCCGAACAGTTCAGCGGCGACTTGGTGAACCCAGTGGCATCGGTCCTCGAAGTTCTTCGAAAGGCATGTTTTGGCTTTCAGTTCGTTGGCAACACCTTGAAAGACTTTCATGTCTGCAGCCAGTCGTTCACCTGCCTCGCTTACTTTCTTTTTGGATTTGGTTGCATCAGCTTCCGTCCCTACGGAGTCTGGCATATTACGCATGGATTCGAGAACTTGTGGGTTGAGCATGTGAGGGGCGGTTAGGTTCATTTCAAAAGTCATGGCGAGACACCTTCCTGATTCGGGGTTTCCTTGTGAGGGCGAAATTTCAGCGCTTTCCTTGGTCGACTAGACCAAGGGGGCGAACCCGCATCTTGACTAGCTTGCTCGATCAAATGGTTGAATTGACCTATGAAGCTCACCCGCGGGTTTCGACGTCATCTTGGTAATGCAGTCAATACCCTTTCCGTAAAGCTAATGCTTGCAAAGGTTTACGCCCTGAGCGTCCCGCTGCCTGTAAAACAGGCACCCCTTCCTTATAGGGGTGTTGCGACGACTGCGTGTTTTCTGCGCACTGCCTGCCTCTTCAAAAACTAAGTGTCCAACGAGAGGGTCGTGAGGATTTTTCCCGATATATGGGCTTGGTGAGGGGGTGTTTGTGGCGTGTAGAGTGTTTTTGGTTGAGGCCTGAGGTGGGTGGGTGCGGGACGTGAG
>CAIJIZ010000499.1 GCA_903820735.1 uncultured Pirellula sp. | reverse complement strand
TGTTCCCGGAGGGGTGCGATCCATAACAAGGGTCAGGTCTTGCTGCTCAGCGAACCAATGCAGGACGTCATCCCATTTCATTTCACGGAATTGAAACATCAACTTTCGCGATGGTTCTAATTGAGCAAGCACACCGCGTTGCTCTTCGGTCAGAAGAGCTAATATCTTGTCGTTGAATTCCTTGCGAGCAGCCGTCTTCGCCGCTGGTTCCGCAGCGGCCACGATCGCTTCCCCTTGGGCTTGAAGAAGCTTTTGGATCTCGCTGCGCTGCGTGTCAGACAAACTCATCCGGTCGGCGACATCGGGATGAACTAATCTGGCCAAATCGTCCGATTGCGCAAGAACCTGAGAATCGGCAAACACCAACGAACACACAGGTACGAGTAAAGTCAAACAGATCAACAAGCGACGTAGCATCACTTGGTTCAAAGAATGACCGGAACGAACGCTTGAAGCGAATCGCGAAGGGTACCGCAACATCATGGATGACCAACAATCGTACGGGAAGTAAATTCCACCAGGTGGGACGGACCGGATCGGTCCGCAGGGTGGAAAAGAGATCGGCATTACCGCAATCACTATAGTCTACGGAGTCGAAAAAAGCATTCCCGGCTTCAAGCCGGGAATGGGTCGTATAAGACGTAGGGATTGAAACGAGACCGAAAGAACTTTAGGAATTCCGTAGACTTGCGCGTTTTTCCCGGATGGTCTGAATAAGCTGTTTTTGCGGGGCAACGAACTTCGAGACACCTTGTTGCATCAGCGTCTTCTCCAAGTCAGCAACATCCACAAAACGATCGAGTTCTCGAACGATCGCCTCGGAAGGCATCTGATCGAGGCTTCGGACGAAGGACTCGTTGCTTTGAGACACCGCCAAATTCGTTTCAGGGGGATTCGTTTGAATATCAGACCCAGCTAAGGCCGAGACGTATTTCCAAGGCGGATCGGTTGGATTCTTTGTCCCTGTGCTCGCAAAAATCATCTCTTGCTCGAGAGGTGTTTTGTGCGTCTTCCAAAACTCCCGATTCTCCAACCAAATACGTTTTGCATTGAGAATACCGTATTGTCCTTGCGCATCGGCCGAAAGCTCCTTGCAGCGCTCCGCCGTGAACTGATCGACACGCGAGACGAAAATACTGTAAACACTCTTGAAGTTAGCCAAGGATGCCAGACGTTTTGCGCCCGCCCATACATTATCTCGGGCGATGCGATATTGGCGTGAGGTGAAGATCAGCGTGACATTAAGCGGAACGCCTTGAGAAGCCAACGTTTCTAGGGCATCTAACCCTGCGGGGGTCGCCGGCACCTTGATCATACGGTTCGGCTGATTGGCGGACCAATGCAGTCCTAATTCGATGATACGGTCAACACGCGTTCGGTGTGGTAAATCCACCTCGGGGTCCTCGATCAACGGATCGACCTCGAAACTCACCCACCCAACGTTACCCGCAGAAGCCTTCCACTGCGATAAAAATTTCGATTGGGCGTGGGAAACCAACGTATCGGTCAACTTCCAGCAAATCGTCTCATCATCGAAGCCGGCTTTCAAGTACTCGGCAATCATCGCATCGAACCTGCCGGTGCGAATCAGGTTCGAGATGATGATTGGGTTACTGGTAGCTCCAACG
>CAIJIZ010000498.1 GCA_903820735.1 uncultured Pirellula sp. | reverse complement strand
GGATTCCATCGATCAGATGCTCCCTTACAATCGCGATCTTTTGCGCAGGCGATAAAAACTTACGTTTGGACATAGCGGTACTTCCTTTTGAAAAGCCGCTAAACTCTAGCACACATTTTTGTACGCAACTTCAAAACGGGCAAAATAGATAGACGCGCTCGGTGTAACCCAACACGACAACATAAATACTTCCTCAGATCTCGCTTAAGAATATACGTGATATTTGCTTGAATTGAGCGCAATGTTAAGCTTGCGGCACAACTCTCCATAATCGTCGTAGTGCAGGACGGGTAGTACCTCAATCACTGAAACACCATCCGTTAAGACAAGATAAGATGAGTATCCTTCCGATTCTTTTACTCTATGAATTGAGAAAACACTGCCGGGCGGAATGGGCCTCTTTTCTGATCCGAGAGGAATTCGCCACAATGATTGCTTGCGCTCTAAGGACTTACCGTTGGTTATGGAGATTGAGACACTAGTGCAGAGAAGCATGAAAGCTGTCAATCCCATGAAGATAAACGCAAACTTTCCCCACAACTCTGGGATACATGTAGCTCCTACAACGACAAATATCCACGCTACCGTCATCCGGAAAAACCGTGGTAACTCTCGGAGAAGGTCCCCACGGACCCAAAGTAGATTGAGTTGGCTGCTCTGGGGTTGTAGATCAATAGCAATTTCCTTTGCGAAAAGCGATCGTCCCTGTGGAAATCCATTAATCATTAGTCTTTACGCATCAAAAAATATCCCATGATCTTCCTTCCGTCTCTCGACAAAAAGGACCATAGCAACCTTCGGTCGAAATTTTCAACGTGCAATTGGAATTATTATTTACACCTGTCTTAAGAGACAAACATCCCTTGCCGTAACAATCAATTGATGCTTTGATACACCCTTGCAGTACACTTGGAGCTCCTCCGCAATACGATATTTCCAGCTTCCCCCCTCCGCCAAAACAAGTTTCGCGCTTGTCGATCTTGTCACAGCCGCCGTGCTCATGATAATAGTTAAAGTCCAAACGGAGATCCCCTGCAATTTCTAACCATGTTCCAGGTATCTGGGGAACCGGAATGCGACCTCTTTTCATGGAAAACTTTCCTTGAAATCGGTACTCTTCTTTGAAGTGCATAGCGATGGTATCGCATTCGCACTCTTGCGTGCAACGTGTAGTCTTCCAAGACAATTCGACTTGGAAGTCGAGTTCGGGTAGGGCAACAAGCTTTCGCAGTCGATTCAAGAAATCATCAAGTCGATCAAGTGATGGTATCTTGCCATTCAGCTTACCGTGCTCTTCCTTGCTGAAAATACTGAACTTCAGCTTGTCTTTTGTGGTTTCACAGTCTTTCAAAGTCCCCGACAAACCAGAGGGATCCTGCCCCTTTACATCAAACAGTGTTAAGTAGAGAACTGGTATGTCGTAATACCCGATCGGATCCCGACCCAAGAACCGGCCCGCGATCGGGCTCATCCATCGAGCCCGGAAGTGATGCAGTGCCAGCGTCGCATCCCATTCGCGTCCCGTATAGGCGTAGCGATTGTTGATCGCCGAGGAACTGAGCACCGAAGCCGAAGCATCGAGGATCGTTGGTTGGCCATAGGCCGAGTAGGCGTAGCGTTCGGCAATGGTGCCTACGGAGGTCGTTACAGCGGTGATTGAGTATTGATGGTTGCGATGGAAGTACACCAACGTTCCGCCTGCACCAGCGCCTTTTCGCACCACCGGTTCATCGATGTAGCTCGCATAGACATAGCGATACGTTGGAGTACTCGCAGCACCGCCGACTGGGTAGTCTGCGATTGTCTGCTGGTCCATCTGCACAAACACAAAAGATCCACCAGCGCCCGTTCTAGCGACGCGACGTCCTAGGGCATCGTATTGGAAACTCACGTCCGCTGTCCCGTTGGCGTCGATGTCTGCCGATGCAAGCTTGTTATCGAAATCCCAGCTCAGGAGCAGAGCTGTCGTGGCTCCAGCAGGACGTAGCGTGGCTGGAATCGATGTCATGTTTCCTTTGACATCCGTCACAACGCTCGATCCACCGGCCGTGAGCAGCTCGTGCGTTGGACCATGGGTTCGGTTCTGTGCGATGCCGTTGGTCGTCACGCTTGTCCAGTCTCCAACACTGGTCAGATTCCAGGACTGGTTGAACGTTCCGCTGGCGCGGGCATAGCCCGTCAGACGATCCTCGAAGTCGTAGGTGGTTCCCCCGGAAGTAAATCCATACCCGCTCATCACGCCGGTGATCGACTCGGAGGTCTTGTTCTTGTTGGCATCCCAGGTGTAACTCAAATCCCCGAGGCTGGTGTTGCTGTAGCTGATCCCCGAAAGAAGATTATCGCTTCGGTAACTGCGTGTCTCGGTGATCCCGTTGCCGAGGACTTCGGTTGTCTGACGACGCCCTGCGTCGTAGGAGCGTGTGCTGATTGTCGAACCGTCTAGGGCTAGCTCATTGAGTGCTCCGGTGGAATGGTAGCTGCGCGTCGAGGTGGAGCTGTCCGGATACGTGACCGTCGTGAGTTCATTGCGTGCATTGTACGCTTGGCCAATCGTGTATGTCACGCTGCTGATCGTCAGGGCCTCGCTTGCCTTGCGCCCTGCTGGGTCGAACGTGTAGGCGACCGTATTGGTGTATCTTCCGCTGACGGCACTGAGCATTCGACCCGAGCG
>CAIJIZ010000497.1 GCA_903820735.1 uncultured Pirellula sp. | reverse complement strand
AGGGATTTCGAAGAAGACTTGAAACGATTTTTGGACGACCGACCGATCCTAGCAAAACGAGCAAGCTGGCTTGATCATTCATTGCGGTGGGCAAGGAGGAATCCCGCGATTGCTTCGATGGCTGGCGCGGTCTTCGGGTTGGTTGCTACCCTGGCGATCCTATCGGCGTTGTGGAACCAGCAGCAGCGTGATTCAATCAAGAGACTCGGTGCCGCGTATTCGCAAGTTGCAAAGGGACTTGAAGAGAAATCAGCAGCTTTGCAGACAGCCGAAGATGAAGAGAGACGAGCTGAACGCAATTTGGAACTCGCGTTGGAAGCTTTCGAAACGATCACCGACAATGTCGCATCGCGGGGAGTCTCCTTCAATTCGACCTTGATCGATAGCGCGGATGACGGGAGTGATCCATTCGCCGGCGCTGTGCTATCGGTAGCAGACGTCGAGTTGCTCAAATCTTTGCAAGAGTTCTTCGAGAGGTTTGCAGAAGAGAACAACACCGATTTGCGGTTTGATGCTGCCATTGCCCGAAAGCGAGTCGGTGAAATCGAAAGGCGTATCGGGAAATTCGATGAAGCGACAGAGTCATTCGCAAAAGCGCTCCGCGATTTACAACGCTTGAGGTCGAAGCTCTCCGTTGGAACTAATAACAAGGCTGTCGGAGATGTTGTTGATATTGGAGGAACAAGTTCTAGCGCAATAAGTATTGATTCCGTACTGAGAGAAGAATTGCTCTGTCGCGAATCCTTGATCGCGATTTTCTCTCAGCGGGGAATGATGCCCAGAGCGGTCGCAGAGTTAGAAGCTGCCAAACGACTTCTGCGAGAGTACCCGGAATTTGGTGAGTCAGACGAAGGTGCCTTTGCCCTTGCAAGCTTGCTCAATCAAATGAGTAACGCAAGTGCTCGTTTAGCCTTTGAGCGATTGAATAACGATCGACGCCGTCGATTCGGCGGCGGATCGATGCAGCGGTCAGGGGGGGGCAAGCCCGATGCAGTAGCCCCGCAGCAACGGGTGCGGCTTGAACGGGATCTCATTGGAAACAGCGAGTCGATCGGTCTCTTGGAGAAACTATGCGCAAACAAGAATGAATCAGCCAGCAGCACTTCAGCCAGTGACGATTTAGCCAGTAGCGAATCACCAAGTACCATCGATTATCGCTTGGCGTTAGCGAGAACCTATCGAGACCGAATGGGGCTTTGCCGTATTTTAGGCAATGCATCGGAAGCCGATATCGCGTTCGAGAAGGCAGAGAATAACTTTAAAGAATTGATGGCGCACAAGCAAGATTCGGTAGTTTTAAAATACGAACTAGCGAATCTATATGCGAGCAATCTCACGAACGGTTCACCCGATGAGAAATATCTGAAGGAGTCACTGAGGCTCGTCCAGGAAATCCTCAATGAGCAACCGACCGTTCCTGAGTATCAAACGCTATTCGCGAATCTGCTAGTCCGTTCGGCATGGCAGGATTCCAACAATGCCGAAGGGGGTCCGCTAGTAGAACGCGTCGATGGGGGTGTCGCAAAATTTAATCAAGCGATATCCATTCACCAGTCGTTAGTGGAGAGGTTTCCAGATATTCCGATTTACTCTCTGCATCTGCTGCAAGCGACATCGCAGATGGCAGAGTATTATGGAACAGTTCGCCGTCCGGAACGGGCAAGGCAAGTGATGTCGCAGGCTGTAGAGATTGCTGAAAAACTTGCCAAGTCCGGAACAAGTCCCCCCTTTGTGAAAACAATCCTTGAACGCATGCGGGAACGGCGCAGTGTGCT
>CAIJIZ010000496.1 GCA_903820735.1 uncultured Pirellula sp. | reverse complement strand
GTACTGATTGGGTTGCAAATAAGGTCGACTCGGAAACCCATTGCGTATGTACTTCCAGCGGCTGGTTCGCACGGAGCGAATCCAATCGACGGTCTCGTCAGCCCGATCTCTCGCCCCATACACCGCTTCTCTCGGCTCATAACCCTCAGCAAAAACATCCTGAGATTGCATCGCGCCAGGTTTCACAATTCCTGCCAACCCTAAGCTTGTTGCACCCAAGTCGATGTGCTCGACCAAGTCGGTCCGAACAACTCCTGACCCGCCAAGTCCAGGACCCGCAACAATCAACGGGACATGAATCCCGCCGTCGTACAAAAACTGCTTGTTCCTGACATGAGAGATCCCATGGTCCGTCATAAAAAAGATTATCGTTCGATCTAACTCCCCAGCCTCCCGCAACCGATCAAGGATCTTCCCCAACTGATAGTCGGTATACCGAACGCAATCAAGATACTGAGCCCAGTCGGCACGTATCACCGGATGGTCGGGTAAATACGGGGGCAAGACCACATCCTCTGGACGTGTGATACTCCCGAGCTCCTTGAGGACCTTCGCAGGCCAAGCTTCCTTCGGAGCTTCACCTCGAAACTTTCCTCCATGCAACTGCACCTGGACAAAGAAAGGCTTCCCCTCCCCACGCAAACTCCAGTGAGTCGCATCGTAGGAATTTTCCGGTTCCCACTCAAAGTTGTAGTCGGTCTTCGCAATCGCTACCTTTGAATCCTTCGACAACTCATCGGAGCCTTTGAGGAATGCTTCCCACGTCACATTATTGACGTGATAACCCGCTTGATGAAAAAGCTCGCTTACTAGCGGAGCATTTTGATCGAGCCGAATGACATGCCCCGGAACACTTGAACGATGATTGTGCACCCCTAAACTCGTTTGATACCTGCCGGTAATCAACGCAGACCGGGAGATGCTGCATATCGGCCCCGTCACAAAAGCATTTGCAAAACGGACCCCGCGCGACGCTAAAGCATCCACATTCGGCGTCGTGATGGTCTTCTCACCATAACATCCAAAATGCGCCGACATATCCTCGACAATCACCCACAAAATGTTCGGACGCTCGCGCGGTCCTTCAGACTCCTGTCCACTCGGGTATTGCTGGCGAAATCGCACCTTGAATGGATTCTCGCTCACCGGCGTAACCGATTCATTGACTAAATGAGGCTGGACAGAATCCCACCACGCCTCATAAGCATCCGACAAACTCGCTAACACCTCCGGTTTCTCTTTGGATATATCTTCCTTCTGCCCAAAATCACTCTTCACATCGTAAAGCTTCCAATTGGGACTCGCCCCCCCAACTTGCTTCCCAAGCGCCTTGCCCGGCACACTGACCAACGTATAGCGATCGTTGCGAATCGCAGCATGATGGTACTTCTGCACATCCGGTGATGCTCCACGAGGCCAGCGCCCAAGATGCGTTACCAACGTGCGATCTTCCCAAACATCTTTCGGGTCCTTCAATAACCCTAACAAATTACGCCCATGAGCTTGCGATTGAAGTTCATCCTCAAGCTTCACACCTGCCAACGAGGCGAGGGTGCGAAAGACATCGACATGTGCCGTAAGCGCATCGCAACTTCCCGCAGGGATCTTCGTCGGCCATCGCCAAAAACTGTTCGCTCGCGTTCCACCCAACCAAGCCGTACCCTTCCCCCCTCGCATCGATGCATTGAACCGCTCAGCCCCCAACGCAGTCCCATTGTCATTCATGAAAACCACTAACGTCTGCTCAGCAATCCCCAACTGATCGAGCTTCTGCATTAACTTGCCAACGTTCTGATCGATATTGTGGATCATCCCATAGAAATTCTTCTCGTTCTCCTCAAGCCCCATCCCTTCAAACAAAGCCGCATCTTCAGGCCTGGCAATGTAAGGTGCATGCGGCGCATTGGTCGCGATCCAACAGAAAAACGGATCGCCTCCCCCAACCTCTTCTTCCATCCAATCCGTGGCCCGCTGAAAAAACACATCGGTGCAATAACCATCCGTCTTCTCAAAAACTCCGTTGTGCAACACCCACGGTTGATGGTACTTGTTCTCCGGCGCATCACCACCACTCCCCGGATACGTCTGGCCAATACCACCCGCCCCATGAATAAAGGTCTCTTGAAATCCGCGAACCCCAGGCTGATAAAGATCTTCATCACCCAAATGCCACTTGCCAAATATCCCCGTGCTGTATCCCGCCCCTTGCAACACATCCGCTACCGTTACCGCATCGAGCCGCAACCGCTCTCGCTCCAAAATAGTATGGGTCACTCCATTGAAAAATTCATGCCTACCGGTCATCAACGCAGATCGCGTCGGCGCACAAGTCGGAGAAACATAGAAATTCTGGAAACTGCGACCCTGAGCTTCAAGCCGATCTAGATTCGGTGTTTTGAGGATCGGATGACCATGCCCAGATGTGTCCCCGTAACCTTGATCGTCCGTCAACACCACCACGATATTGGGCCGAGCACCCGCTAACTCACTACCCAGTAACCCCGTACCGCTCGCCAGACACAACGCAAGCGCAAACGCCCAAGCCATCCACATCGAAAACTGACCCAGCGAAAACCGACTCGCCAGAAACAGTTGCCTTACTAGGTGGAAAATCATCTGAGAAAAAACGAACCTCAAGCTTGTCGAATTCATCGTGGTGCCTTTTATTCAATACGGAGGAGCGTCCAAGCTCGAATGAAACCAATTGGAAGGTATCAACACAGCGAATACCAACCGTGCAGTTTTCGACCCTAAGGAATCTTACTCAGCGAAATCTTACTCAGCCCCTCTCACCCTTGCGACCACCGTCCATAGAACCGTAGCACGCACGAGGAAGCAAACTGCGGTCTAGTCCCAACCTTTCCGCGCTGGTCGATTGAGTTTCCACAAAATCTAGTTAGAGTGGCTCCATTGATTCTACTTGCTTTCCACTCGCAATTGTACATTCCACAACGAGCCTTATTCCCCAACGAGTCCTATCCATGAGCAGCGGCACACCCACAACCGCGCCTAGATCCGAATTGAACAGACTTGGAAACACTTCGCAGTGCCCAATCTGCGGCTCCGAAGTTCACTCCGAAGCTTACCACTGCACCAAATGCCGTAGCTTCTTCTGCTACCACTGCCGCGCGCGTCTCGGATTCAATGAAGCGGTCCTGCAATGCGGAAATCGCGACTGCGGCTACTACGGAAAGCTTCTGTGCTCCTCATGTGATACCCCCACCACTAAACAAGAATCCCCGCTCGAATACATCGAACCCATCGACGGCTACTGGCCCGGCTTGCTCTGCGTTTCAATCCTCGTCAGCCTCCTGATCGCATGGAAGTTCACTTGGAGCGCAGCCCTGCTCGCTTTCCTTACACTCTTCGCCGGTGTCGGAACGATTCTTCAATCCATGCAATTCAACATCTTCGGTAAACAACGACACGTCAGCATGCCTCGCACCTCCAACCACCATTCATGTATCTGCTGCAATAGCGAAACGAAAATCACCTCGATCCAAAAGCGATCAAGCTAACCAGCGTTCTCTTAGCTATCGAAATCCACCGAACTATGGCCGACTTTCAAGTTAAATACCTCGAAGGCATGCACTTCGTCGAAGCTCATCTTCGCCAAGAAATGGTGCGATGCGAGGCCGGTGCCATGAACTACATGGTAGGGAAGATTCACGTTCACTCCCAACTCATCCCCTCCATCGGGAGCGTCGTATCGTCTTGGATGGCTGGCGAGAAAATCTACCGACCAACTTTCACAGGCTCTGGCACTATCACCCTAGAATCCTCCCTTGGGGGGTTTCATGTCGTCGAACTCGAAGGCCAATCCTGGATCCTTGAAAAAGGTGCCTTCTGGGCCTGCGAAGGATCCATCGACCTGAAATTCTTCCGCGAAAGACTCCTCACTTCGCTGTGGGCTGGCGAAGGCTTCGTCTACCTGCAAACCCAAGTCTCCGGACACGGTAAAGTGGTCGTGACCACCAAAGGACCCGTCGAAGTCATCGATCTCGAAGAAGGTCAAGAAGTCGTCGTCGACGGTGACTGTGTCATCGGACGAATGGCTAGCGTCAAATTTCAAATGCGCCGCCCCACCGAAAACTACTTGGGCCGTTTCACCGCCGGAGAACCGATCGTCCGCGTATACAAAGGACCTGGCAAGATTCTCCTGAACCCAACTTTCTATTGGCGATACGCCATGTCCGAACGACGCGGACGTTAACCGATCCTTCACGACCCGCCCCACCTTCACGTCCCGCCCCCACCTTCGCGTCCCGCCAATCGTTAAAATCGGCAAATTCTCACCGCCATTACCCCCGTCGGTGCCCTTCGTCCGATAGGATTAGAAATTCTATCTATCTGTCCCCGCACGCTCTCCCACCACACGGAAAGTAAGGACACACCCGAAGATGGCTACCTCTGCCTCCCCCACCAATCGCTGGCTGCGCCGACTTTCTCTCGCAGGCGCCCTCGCCACTGGAACCCTTGCACTCGGAGCATTCGGCCCGAAATACCTCTCGAACGAGACAAAGACCAAACACCTGACCCATGTGATTAACCGTGGCGATCTCGCTGTGACCGTCACCGAAAACGGAGCTGTAGAAAGCTCTAATAACAAAGAAATCAAATGCTTGGTCAAAGGTGGTAGCACCGTTCTGTGGGTCATCGAGACGGGTACCATGGTCAAACCCGGCGATGAACTTGTGAAACTCGATCAGTCACAAATAGAAGACAAGATCCTTCAACAAAAGATCGTTTACGAAAACGCACTGGCCAATAAGATCACCGCCGAAAGTGACGTCGCCGTCGCGAAAACTAGCGTCACGGAATACTTGGAAGGGACCTACAAAGAGGAAAGAAGCAAAGTCGAGAAGGAGATCTTTGAAGCCGAGCAAGCTCTTCGCAAAACCGAACTCTCCCTTCAATCCGCTCTGCGTCTTACCGCAAAAGGAGTCGTAAAAGATCTACAGCTTGAAGGAGAACAATTCGCCGTCGACTCCGCCCGCAAAGATCTGGAACTAAAAAAGACCCGACTCGATTCCCTCGAAAAATACAACAAAGTAAAAAGCGTCCAAGAACTCCAAAGCAAACTTCGAGCCGCCGAAGCCAAACTCGCTTCCTACGAAGCCTCCTTATCGCTCGAAGAAGCCAGACTCGAGCGAGAAAAGAAACAACTTGAAAACTGCATCATCCGCGCCGATACCGACGGCATGGTGATCTTCCCCTCCATGGCCGCTTGGAAAGATACCCCAGATATCGCCGAAGGTGCCGTTGTCCGCGAACAACAAACTCTCTTGATGATCCCTGACGTGACGCAAATGCAAGTCAAAGTCGGTATCCACGAATCGAAAGTCGATCGACTCAAAATTGGAATGAAAGCCAAAGTCCAACTGCAAGAATTGGTTCTCGACGGAGAAGTCAGCGAGATCGCCGAAGTCACCCGGCCGGCGGGCTGGTGGACCGGAAACCTTGTCAAATACGACACGATTATCAAACTCCCCTCGAACTCGTCCCTCAAACCTGGAATGAGCGCAGTGGTCGATATCGTACTTGCCGAACACAAAAGCGTCCTTACTCTACCCGTAGCTGCAATCGTCCAAGGTGCCGAAGGGACTTTCTATTGCTGGACGCAATCGGCCAACGCGATCCGTAAGAAAATCATTCGTGTCGGTGATACCAACGATCAATTCACCGTCATCCTCGATGGTTTGAGCGAAGGGGACGAAGTGATCCTCAACCCACTATCGTTCATCGAAGAAGCTCAAGAGATCGCGATGCAATTCGAACAACAATTATCTCAAACAAAAGGCTCTAAGGAATCTGCGGCAACACCAGAGAAAGCGGCAACAGAGAAAAAGGATTAGTCCAAACAAAGCTTCACAACATACGCCACCATTACTCTCACGATTCTACCGCAACTTCGATGCTCGCATCCTTTCTCCAGACGTTCAAGCTCGGCCTCAAAAGCCTCATGCTGCAGAAGATGCGTTCGGCACTCGCCGCCCTGGGGATCTTCATCGGCACCACTACCGTCATCTGGCTCGTTGCGATGGGGGAAGGCGTCAGCTACCAAGCTCAACAGCAGATCCTTGAACTCGGCGCAAATAACATCATCGTCCGAAGTATCGAACCGAAGAACTCCAGCAGCTCGGACCAGAACCGCGTCAAAACCTACGGGCTACTGCGCGCCGACTACCAACGCTTCCTCTCAAACATCCCAGGCATTACTCGCTCTGTCCCCATGCGGGAACTTCGTCGTGAATTCGCCAGCAAAGGGCGACTGCTCAACGCGAATCTAGTCGGCTGCTCCCCGGAATACCTAGACCTCAACCGCTTGGAAATCGCACGCGGACGATGGTTCTCGAAATCAGACGGAAAAGAGAATGTTATCGTCCTAGCCGATGGCACCGCGAAGCGTCTTTTCCCCCAAGAAAACCCCGTGGGCCAAAAAGTACGGGTCGAAAGCGATGTATACACCATCGTCGGACAAACCAAACCCCGAAGTGCCTCGGCCGCTATCGGCGGTAGCCTCGAAGCTCGGGAATACTCCTACGATGCATATATTCCCCTAGACACCTTCCGACAACGCGTCGGTGACCAAATCATGACACGTACCGGCGAAGGATTTAACTTCAAAGGAGAAATCGTTGAACTGACACAAATCACCCTAACCCTCGGCGATATCGCCATGGTCGATGAAACGGTATCCATCCTCGAACGATTGCTTAAGAAATACCACGATCAAGAAGACTACGCGATCGTTGTCCCAAAAGAACTTCTTCAACAAGCCGAACGCACACGATCGATGTTCAACGCGATGCTTGTAATCATCGCAGGGATCTCGCTGCTCGTCGGCGGTATCGGCATCATGAACATCATGCTCGCTACCGTAACCGAACGGACACGGGAAATCGGGATCCGCCGAGCTCTAGGAGCCAAACGATCCCACATCATCCAGCAATTTCTCGTTGAAACACTGGTGCTAACGGGTAGCGGCGGTTTGCTCGGCGTCGTTGTCGGATTGCTGTGCGGTCCGATCTTTCGCTCCATCCGCTGGATCATCCAAAAGCTCTCACCCGATCTTCTACCCCCAACCATCCTTACCCTTGAACCCCGCATCGCTCTCTGGAGCGTCTTGCTAAGCGTCGGGATTTCACTGTTCGTCGGTCTGCTCTTCGGACTCTACCCCGCACGACGGGCCGCAAGTATGAATCCGATCGAAGCCCTGCGGCATGAATAGAGCAACTAAGAAAACATCTAGTTCAAATTACCAGGACGCCTTGGCATCTGACGAGGATAAGGCAACTCACGTTGCTCCGGAGGCGTAAGCCCGGTCTCTAGCGACCATTGCTCGCGCTCGTCTTCGTTCGCATAGTAAGTCAACCAGCAATCCATGTCGTCATCATCCAAACAATGCCAATGCAAGAAATTCCTCGAACCGGAAATCTTCTTTTGATACACGGGCAAAATGTCTCTCGCCAATAAACAATACAACTGGCGATCGCTCAAGTGATCGGTGAAATCCAATGCGATCTTCTGACCGTACAATTGATGAATCGTTCGCCACAACAGCGAAAAAACTTCCTCATCACTCAATGTATCCGGCGAAGGAAGAACCAATTCTGGCTCAAACCACTTGGAAATCGGTAGCGATGGAGCACGCTCCCAAGCCAAGATCGACTCGAGAAACTCATTCTCTTCTTGCAGGCTAAGCCGCGTTGAAGTCAGCACATCCACGGATTCGTCCAAGAACGGTTCGAGTTCGTCACGAAGATGAGCATTCTTCAATAACAGCTCGATATCGGCGTTTGGGGAAGCGGGTCGGTTCGTCATGAATCTCGTTCGTTTTCTAGGGCAAAAATCCGCTACTTGTCTCAAGGCCGAGACATCGTATTCGTTTGCCTTGCGCCCCCCAAGTCGCAACTTGAACAATTCCCCAATAGTCAAAAAGAAAATCGAATCTCAGGCCGCAGAAACGGCAAAAACCGAATCTTTTGACATTCTGTATCAGATGTACCGATTGTCCGACCGCACGTTAGCCCTCGCTAACTCGCTTCTTGCCCACCGCAAAACAACAATTAACCCCGGGCCAGCTTGCGGAGTACCTCGATACCTCGATCGAGCGTCTCGTCGCTGGCCGCAAACGAAACGCGGAAATGTGTATCCCGCTTGGAAAAAATATTCCCCGGTATCACTAATAATTCGTTAGCTATCGCCTTGGCGACAAACTCGCTTCCCGTACAAGCTCCCTTACCGGAGGCCCCTGAAGGAACCTTTGGGAAGATATAAAAAGCCCCACCGGGCTCGACAAACTCATAATACCCTCGCAACCCTTCGACAATCCTATCTCGCTTCGACTCGTAGTTCTTGTAGAAAGCGGTCATGTCGTAGTCCATCGCAGCCAAAGAAGCATGCTGAAGCGGCGTCGGGGCACAGACAAAAGTGTACTGCTGTAGCTTGATCATCGTCTGGATTATCTCCCGAGGGCCATGCACATAACCCAACCGCCAACCCGTCATCGCATAACTCTTCGAGAATCCATCAATCACTATCGTCTGCGGATTGAACTTGGCCGGCGAGACCATCGGCGATCCAAAGTGAAACGGACTGTAGATCTCGTCCGAGAGCAAAGCGATTCCTTTCTCGAGACACAACTCTGCAATCCCACGTATTTCTTCTAGCGTAGCAGTCACCCCCGTCGGATTCGAAGGACTGTTGAACAACACCATCTTGGTCCTCGGTGTGATCGCATCGCGGACCTTGTTCAGGTCGATCCGAAAATCGGGATAAGTATCAATCAGTACCGGCACGCCACCGACTAACTGGATCAAAGGTACATACATCACAAAGTACGGGTCAAAGACGATCACTTCGTCCCCAGGATTGACCAAGCTCAACATCGCCAAAACCAATCCACCACTGGTCCCAGAGGAGATGAACAAGTCCCGATCTTCCGATGGGTACTTCGAAGCCACCTCAGCCTTGAGCTTCTCGATCAACGGCGCAATTCCTTGCGTCGGAGAATACATGTTCTTCCCCGACTCAATCGCTTCACAAGCCGACCGACGGATCTCTGCAGGTACGTCGTAATCCGGCTGCCCAATCGATAAGTTGATCGGGTTCTTCATCGTCGCTGCCAACGCAAAGACTTTACGTATCCCACTGGAATCAAATGCCAACGTGCGATCTGCGATCCAAGACGATGCATTGCGGTGTTCTGTTGTCATTCCTGTTTAATCCTTGATGAAATCCAAACCGCCGCTACCACCATCCGGACTTACCACCACCCGGACTAGCGACCCGAAAAGCGAACCACAAAACCGAGCTCTACACGTCCTGAGGCGAGACCCGATTACCACTGCGTAAATTCTTCTCTGTGATAATTCGATTGATGGCGTTGAGCATCGCTAAAATCGTCGCTTCAACCGAGTCAGTCGAAGCCCCCATGCCGCGATAAGACTCACCTTCATGCTCGACTTCCACCGTCACTTCTCCAATCGCATCGCGCCCCAATGTGGCACTGCGAACTCGAAAGTCCCTACAATCGCTTCGAATACCGGTGATCTTCTCCACAGCCCAAAAAGCCGCATCAATCGGTCCGTCTCCTTGCTCGACACGCTGGGTAAACGTCTCAGAATCCTTGGATAACGTCAACTGAACCACCGGATTGCGATCCGATCCACTGCAGACCTCATACGAGACCAAAGACCAACCCATCGCAACACTTCCACTGATCTGCTGCTGGATCAACGCGACAATGTCACCATCGAAAATGTTCTTCTTCTTGTCCGCTAACACCTTGAACTGCTCAAACAAAACTTGCAACTGCTCGCCCGTAAGGTGATAGCCCAAATCCCTAGTCCGGTCCGCCAAAGCCGC
>CAIJIZ010000495.1 GCA_903820735.1 uncultured Pirellula sp. | reverse complement strand
GACGGGTTGGAATTTCATCAGTATTATTTCAATCTTCCCTCGAGCAATTCCAACTCCGCTCCGCTTCCGGTCCAAGCGAAGATTGTGGCTCCCCACGTTCGAGTTATGGGAGACACCGCTGTTATCGCGTATGTTCGATTGACTCAGAAAATGGCTGATGGAAAACCGATTACTGTTGCCATGGAGGAGACTCGCGTTTGGCATCGACAGCAAGGGAAGTGGAAGCACGTTCATTTCCATCGCAGCCCTGCTCGCTAACCCGATACCGATTCGTTACTCATCACCGCCATTGGCACTAAGGACCGGAATCGTATGCATCCTGCTGGCTTTCTGAGGATCACAGCCCTGTCCATTGCCACTCGGGTTGCAGATCCACGATCCAATCGACTCGCGATGCAGCAGGCTCTGCAAGCGTTCGGAACGTCAGATATACTGCTCTTCCCTGAACTAGCTCTCAGTGGGTACACCTGCGGGGAGCTGTTTCTGCAACATCGACTTCTGCGCGAATGCGAGCAGCAGCTAGTCGCATTAGCAAGCGAAGTTGGTGAGCAATTGGTTGTTGTCGGATTGCCTCTCGCGGTCGATTCACGGCTTTATAACGTCGCTGCGGTTCTTAGCTCGGGCAGGGTACTTGGTTTTGTCCCGAAAACGCATCTGCCAAACTACGGGGAATTCTACGAAGCGCGATGGTTTCAGCCCGGGATCGACGGAGTCCCGGTTGCTCCATGCGTTCAGCTTTCTGGTTATGGAGAAGTTCCCTTCGGCACGGATTTGCTTTTTCAATGCGGCATGGCTCGCGTCGCTGTGGAGATCTGCGAAGATCTTTGGGTGCCGATTCCACCGAGCAGTGAGCATGCGATCGCTGGTGCAAATGTTCTTTTGAATCTTTCCGCTAGCAATGAGACGATTGCAAAGGCGGGGTATCGCAAACAGCTTGTTACGACCCAGTCTGCGCGTTGCTTAGCGGCATACGCTTATTCGAGTAGCGGTCCGACCGAATCGACCACCGATCTTGTTTTCGGCGGACATTGCATGATCGCTGAAAACGGCACAATGCTTGCCGAATCCCAGCGGATCGGTACCGGACTCTCCATCCGTCCCGAGGATCATGCTGACGGTATTACGAGCTTCGCTACCGCCGATGTCGACCTCGATCGACTTGACCGAGACCGCAGAGCTTTCCAGACCATGCATCAAATTCCCGATGCGCGATATCGCTCTCAAAGCCATTCGCGAGATGGATACGCGAAGCCATACCGTAGCACCCCGTTTGAACTCAACACAGCCCCTTCGTCACTGATCCGGTTCGTCGATCCTCACCCGTTCGTTCCGAAATCTTCTACCGAACTTCACCAGCGTTGTGCCGAAGTCTTTGAAATCCAATGCGCCTCGCTTGCAAAACGGATCGCGAGATTGCCGGAGTCTCTCCCTTGGACGATCGGTGTCTCCGGCGGTCTCGACAGCACACTAGCTTTGCTTGTCGCTGTCTCTATGTGTAAACAACTCGAATTGCCAACCTCCCGCATCCACGGCTTGACCATGCCTGGTTTCGGCACCACTCGCAAATCGCAATCCAACGCAGAACGTTTGATGGAACTCCTGGGGGTTACCTCCGAGACGATTGATATCCGTAGCAATTGCTTCGAGTCGTTTGTCGCGCTCAAACACCGCCCCTTCGGGATCGATCTCGGTGGACTTAATCCTGAGTCCCTTCAACGGAAACTTGAACATCTTCCCGCTCATCAACGCAATGATCTTGTCTTCGAGAATGTCCAAGCACGGATGCGGACGATGCTCTTGATGAATCGAGGGTTCGTACTCGGGACCGGCGACATGTCGGAGCTTGCACTCGGCTGGTGCACCTACAACGCAGATCACATGTCGATGTACAACGTGAATTGCTCGATCCCTAAGACTTTGGTGAAATTCCTCGTGCAGTATGTTGCCGAGCACCTCGTCGAACCACCCGTTCGCAAGATCTTGATCGACATCCTCAACACGCCGATAACCCCAGAGCTACTTCCACTTTCGGCAGATCAGCAAATCGTTCAGTCGACGGAAGCGACGATCGGTCCGTATGAGCTTCATGATTTCTTCCTCTATCACTTCGTTCGCTCAGGAGCCGAACCAAAACGGATACTGCTCCTTGCCGATCAAGCACAGTTCGATCGCCCGTATACCCATGAAGAAATCCGTACCACCTTGATCGTCTTCCTCAAACGCTTCTTCACGTCCCAATTCAAACGCACCTGCGTACCGGATGGCCCCAAGGTCGGATCGGTTTCGCTGTCCCCTCGCGGAGATTGGCGCATGCCGAGCGATGCGGAAATCGACGCTTGGTTGGCAGACCTATAAACATCCTTTTTGTGTCTGGGTGCTGACCCCAACGCTAAACATCTAGTCCTTAAAGCCCAAGATAGAGTACTTACCGGTGACGAAACAACCTAATCATCGACCAGCAACCGAACATGATCTCGAATTGCGTGAATTCGTCGGACGCTCGAAAACGGTTATCCTCGGTACGCTCTCGAGCAATGGGCAACCGAATGCAAGCTACGCTCCGTTCGTTGAATCCAAGGGCGATTTCTTTATCCTCATCAGCCAACTCGCAAAACATACCGCAAACATACTCGGTACTGCACGCTGTCACGTCATGTTTATCGCTGACGAAAAAGATTCGGTGAACGTTTTCGCTAGGAAGCGGCTTAGCTATGACTGCGATGTTCACGAGATGCCGCGACATACGCCGGAAAGCCAAGCGTTAATCGATGCGATGAAGGAACGGTTTGGTCCGACCATTGATATGCTCGCCAGTCTTCCAGATTTTCGACTTATCCGATTGCATCCTACAACCGGAGTCTGGGTGCGGGGCTTTGCGCAAGCAATACCGATCCAAGGATTCCCGCACTCCGATGGAAATCCAACCATCTAGTCGCAGCCTACAACGATCGGTTTTGCTAAGCCAACTGCTCGATCAGTGATTTGACTTGGCGTTCGATCAAGTCCCGTACACCTCGGAACTCTTCAGGGCTCATTTCACGTGGGTCGGGTATCTTCCAATCAACGCGTTGTTTGGCCAAGACCAGTGGGCATTCATCGCCGCAGCCCATCGTCACAGCAACCTCGACTTCGCTCCCATTGAACGAGTCGAGCCCTTTTGATGTATGCTGAGTTAAGTCATAACCCAGTTCGCGCATCGCTTCTATAGCTTTTGGGTTGACCCTTCCCGATGGACGTGAACCAGCGCTGTGAGCTTCGATCTTAGCCCCCCCATGCATGCGGGCAAACGCTTCTGCCATCTGGCTACGATTTGAATTTTCCACACACACAAACAAGACTTTTTTGGCCATTTGATCCCTACCTCGAGACACTAAAATTTATCGTACGAAACCGTACTTTCAGACTACACAGTATTTTCATCGACCTATTGCTAAGAAAGGATTTTCGCCCGTTCAACAGCAACCCGATCCGGGTGCACAGCTTCCTGTGGATAACACTTGTAAGCCCACTCCGCAGCGATCAGGGGCTAGGCACTCGGTGTGCTTTGAAGTGAGTACCAAGCGGAAGATGGGTGTTGATTGTTCCGCAGAACTTTCGATTCGTTGAAGCGAAAAAAGGGATACGGTTCCGCGATCGATCTCCATCTCTACTGGCACATCTTTGCTTGGGAACAAGCTGCTTCCTAGTTCAAGGATTTTCACTAATTTGTGACTTGTTAATCGATGATCGACATCGTCGGCAACCCAGGCTTGTAAAACGCAAGCTTCTGTTTGCCGGGGTGTACCACCGCAATCGACAAAGTCCTTGCGCACCCGCCCAACTTCGGTGATGTGGAAATGTTCCGGTAGCGTTTCTCCACCTGGTAACGCGATCTCCAAAGCTCCACGCTGTTCCTTTGAGAGATACTCGATCAATTCTTGCATCAACATTTCATCAATCCCCTTTAAGAGTATCTTTATGAACGACGTTTACCGACGACTTGTCTGGCTCGGTGGTAACCATCAACAATCGATGTGTCAAAACGGCTGCAATCGATCCGATGATAGGCGCGATAAGATAGATCCACAGATCAAGCATATTTCCAACGACTAAGGCTGGTCCCAAAGATCGGGCTGGGTTCATCGATGCTCCCGATACAGGTCCGCCGAATAGGGCTTCTAAGCCTACAAAAGCCCCGATGATGAAACCTGCAAAGGAGCGATGCGGATGCGTTGGATGGGTAACATTGAGGATTACCAGCATCAACATCCATGTAAGAATGATCTCGAACAGAAAGGCACTTGTCTGACCTGCGGCAGGTAGAGTCATTCCCAGCGTGCGATGATCTGGGAATACGCCATGTAGCACCAGACTTGCCATCACAGCACCAGCACACTGGGCAAGGATGTACCCTGTCAAATGTCGCGCATCGAACTTTCCCGCAACCCATAACCCGATACTTACCGCAGGGTTTAAATGGCTTCCCGAGATCTCGCCGAAGGCATAGATCATAGCGAAGACGACCAATCCGAAAGCGGTCGCAATCCCAAAGTGTGTGATGGCACCTTGGCTAAAGTCATTGACTACAATCGCGCCAGTGCCCGCGAATACCAAACAAAAGGTACCTAGGAATTCAGCTAGCAGCTGCCGCCACGGACTTGGAAGCATGGTTATCTCCGACTTTTCAATGAGTTCGATGGAGGGGCAGTTATGAGCTTGGGCGTCTTCGCAGGAGATTGTCTGTCGTTGACTTCTTCCATCAAGCACATGGCTTGATCGAGCAACGAACGAACACATAAATCGACAAGGCGATAGTAGATGTTGTTACCTTCACGACGCGAATTCAAAATGCCTAGATCCGATAATCGCTGCAACTGATTCGACACGGCTTGGGCTTTCATTCCTAAGGTCGCAGCGAGTTCCGTCACGCATAGTTCGTCGGAGCGAACAAGTGCGTGAAGCAATCGTAAGCGGGTGTCATTGGCGAGTACTTTGAATACGGCTGCAAGGCCACCGGCTTGGATAGGCGAGAGCAAGGGCCGAGCGTGCAGCCCCTGTCTCTCGCCGCAACACGCCTCGGTTTTTCTTTGGCCGGCTGCCCGAGTGGGCACCGTATTGCATACCGGCAAGCCTGATGAAGACTTTTTCATTCGTACTCTAAATAACATGGTCACTTGAGAACTAGTACACAAACTTGTGTAATAGTGTAAGTCGATTCGGTCGCCGGTGCAATATGAGAGAAGGGGGGAGGGGGAAGGCTGAAACACAGAGGCACAGAGGCACAGAGATAGGAGCGATAGGAGAGGTGTAGAGATAGGCAGGGGAGAGGTTGCGTGCAGCTGTTCTTTGAGATGACCTTAGAACTTGTGACCGGGTTTTGGTCCATTGGTGGTGGAGGTCAAGATTTCGGGGCCGGTTTCGGTCATTAAGATCGTGTGTTCAAATTGAGCGGAGAGGCTGCCGTCGCGGGTTCTGACCGTCCAGTTGTCGCGGGT
>CAIJIZ010000494.1 GCA_903820735.1 uncultured Pirellula sp. | reverse complement strand
GCTTCGTGCGAGTTGCTTTTCGAGGGAAGCATCCAACGCGGAATTGCTTCCGAGGTGAATTTGTTCAATGGCATCTTCGTAACGCCCGACTTGAATCAGCCGTTCCGTAAGATCGCGTCGCAATTTCCCAATTCGATCGTTAAGCTTCGCATTGGACTCGCAAAGTCCGAGCGTGGAGTATTGAAGCGTAACTAAGGACAAAACCTCCGCCGGGCTCGTGGCTTTCTGATGGAATAGCTCCACCAAGTCGACACGTTTCTCGGCATCGTCCGGTTTGTAACGAAGGTACTTGTCCATCAATTCGATGGCAGGACCAATTTTGCCTTCATCCCTAAGCGAATCGATCCGCTGCAACATCGCACGATGAACCTTTGTCATCTGCCATGAATGCAGTAGATGAATGGTTGGGATTCCTAGCGCAAGTATGGCGAGAGTACCGATCACTAGCTTCCGATTGATGCGGGTCTCATCGAAGCCGAATCGCTCGATGGCCTCGCTCAATTGATTGAGGATATAGCTAGAAAAACGTGGAATATCGGCCATTGCAGATTTTCGTCATACTTGCCCAAAAAACATTGGCGTAGGACTTCTTAGGATAGCTGAAATCATTCTCCCTTCAATTTCTATCCCCCCTGGTTTCCTCAAGGACTCAGCGATCGACGGTCAAAATAGCGCTAGACTGTCCTTGTGCGGTCCCGAAAGTTCCGATCGCACCGGTTGTAGCAACGGCTCAATAAACCGTCGACGAACAACTAGGGGTCTAGCGCGAATCCCTACCGGGATTTGCCCAACGACCTCCCCAGCGGAGATTCAGGTCCAACAACAAGCCGTCCCAGTCCGCCTTGCTACGCGTGTTGGGATAGGGCATCGCGGCGATGGGGCCTTCGGAACTGAAGACGATTTCAAAGCGGCCCTCGGCTGTGATTTGGCCGACGCGGAAAAACTTTGAAGTATGCTGAGTTTTAGGATCCACTTGCACCTTACCACCCGGCGCTTCGTATTCCTGGTGCTTCACCGTCTTTCGCACGGCTGCCACGTCGTCGCTACCTGCCTCCTCGACTGCCTTAGCCCAAAGATGCACCCCGCAGTAGGCGGCTTCCATCGGGTCGGACACCAATCGTTGCTTTCCATAACGCGCCTGGAAACGATCAACGAATGCGCGATTCTGCGGTCGATCCACCGTGTGGAAGTAACTCCAAGCTGCGTAGTCACCGACAATATCCTTCGTACTCAGATTACTCAGCTCTTCCTCGGAGATACTAAAAGAAATCGTTGGAATCGCATCGGGCGAAATGCCTGCGGCCCGCAGCGATCGGAAAAAGGCGATGTTGCTGTCGCCGTTGATCGTGTTCAATATTACCTCGGGCTGGCTCTCCACAATCTTTTGTACGATTTCGGTGGCATCGGAGTCACCCAACAAGAGATACTCTTCGCCGATGATTTCGCCATCGAGGGTCGCTACTGTGTCGCGAATAATTGCGTTCGCGCAACGGGGAAAAACGTAGTCGGAGCCAACCAGAAAGAACTTCTTTTTCTTAAGGAACGAGGTACACCACTTCACGGCGGGGATGATCTGTTGGTTGGGCACTGCGCCGGTGTAGACGATGTTGGGTGACTCTTCCAGTCCCTCGTATTGCACAGGATAGAAGAGTAGGTGGTCATGCTTGTTGAGTACCGGCAGGACTGTTTTGCGACTTGAAGATGTCCAGCAGCCGAACAACACGCACACCTTGTCGTCCGTGATGAGTTTCTCCGCTTTCGCCGCAAAGGTAGGCCAGTCGGATTTACCGTCTTCAACGACCGCTTCGATAGGACGGCCGAGCACACCGCCACGTTCATTGAGCTCCGCGATCGCTAGGAGAGTGGCATCGATGACCGGCCGTTCGCTGATCGCCATCGTAGCAGTTTGAGAGTGGAGCACGCCGACTTTGATAGGAAGACCACTGGGAGCCACGACGGGGGGCGTGCGTTGATTGTTGGAGGTGATGTCGCCGCGATCACTCTCGGTTTTTCCTTGGCGTCCGCCAAGAAACGCCACCAGAAGCGATACTGCCAGAACACCCAGGGCCAACGCTGCGGCCCCAATCCCCAACGTGCGCCACGAAACGCCCTTGTCCGAGGTTGCCGGCAACGTGTTCCTGGAAGTCCCCACCGAGCTGATCCGGGACAGATCCAGGCGCGAGGTGGTGGTCCGCCTTGCGGTACGGACGAACTCCGCTAAATCACAGTCGGTGACAAACGGCGTGAGCGCCTCCGCAACTTGCCCAGGGGTAGCAAACCGGTCTTCCGCTTTCTTGGCCATCATGCGTTCGACGATCGCAACAATTTCTTGCGGAACGTCCGAGCGAATCTCGCGGATGGGGGGCAACGGCGCCTGACTGTGGGCCCACATCTGTTGAATGATCGTGCTGAACTTACTGCTCGGAAACGGTGACTGTCCAGCGAGCAAGTAATAGAAAGTGCAGCCCAAACTGTAAATGTCCGAGCGGATATCGATATCGCGAGTGCTTTCCCACTGTTCCGGCGAAGCGAAATCAACGGTTCCAAGAAACTGGCCGTCTGAGGTCAAATCACTACTTGTGTTCTTGTCGTTCTTTAAAGTAGCCAAGCCAAGATCGAGGATTTTCAAGACACCGGCATGGGACACGAGAAGATTCGCTGGTTTGATGTCGCGGTGTACCAAGCCTTGATCGTGCACGTGCTGGAGGCCAAGCGCTGCCTGCCGAATCAATTCACACGATTCCACGACCGGCAAGAGCCCACGCTGCGCAACTAGTTGCGCCAAGTCGACACCAGAGATATACTCCATGACCAGTAGCTGTGTCGCGCCGAGAGCTTCGGCCTCGTAGACCGCCACAATGTTGGGATGCGTCAACCGAGCCGCTAGCCTAGCTTCCCGTTGGAAGCGTTGCAGGACGGTAGGGTTATCGATCAAATTCGGTCGAATGACTTTCAGTACTACGGTCCGTTCCAACAGTCGATGCTCAGCTTGATAAACGGTCCCCATACCGCCGCGGCCAAGCACTCCCAGCACCTTGTATCGAGGATGGTCCTGCAACTCCGCGGGCAACGGATCGTCCGTTAACTTTGCATCCACTTCGGTTGGCACCGTCCATACCTGCGTCTGGCCGGGTTTCAAATCTGCCATCGTTTGCTGGCAGGAAGCACAACTACCAATATGCGTCTCGAGGGAGTCGACATCGTCTGATCCGAGCTTTTCGTTTGCTAGAAGTGAAAGTTGTTGACGCGAAGGGCAATTCTGCATGATCGACTTTCGTCTCACGGAAGTTTCAAAAGGGGCGGATCGAATTGTAGCCCCCATTGCCAGTTGCCGATAGTTTTCCGGTTAGGAATGTACCCGTGGATCAGGTCCAGTCCTGAACTTTCAAGCCAGAAACTCTGGAGAACTCCGACGCATTGTTTGTTACGAGAACAAGGCCATAGCGAAGTCCGATCGCAGCAATTCATTGATCGTAACGGCCGATAACCTGGCCCTGGGGTTCAAGGTCACGCTGGATGGTCGCATAGTAGGTCGCGTCGACTTCATCGAAGAGCACACATGGAAATGGTGCGAGCAGTGACTTGATGATATTCAATCGCTGGAGTCGGTTCCCGTACTTCTCGGCAACATGTAGCGACTCAGACAAAACCACGGAGCGGGTAACGACCTGCTGTCGAGAGATCCATGCGAGTTTCAAAATTACGTGCCACCCACTTACTTGACAAGATGTGAAAAAAAAAGGTGCCACCCACCTATTTGACAAGATTGGTGGTTTGGGTAGACTTTGACGCAACAGGAGAAAAAATACGTGCCACCAACGTACTTGACACATTAAAAATACGTGCCACCCACGTACTTGACACATTGGGCAGTTTGGGTATGTTTTGACGCCAGAGGAGAAACCAAATGCCTAGACCATTGCGTGCTGAATTTTTTGATCCGAATGATGTATGTATTGTACATTGCGTGCAGCGCTGCGTTCGTCGTGCGTTCTTGGCTGGCGAAGACCCGGTGAGCGGGAAAAACTATGAGTTCCGCCGGGAATGGATCCGTGAACGGCTTGAGTGCATCGCCTCCATCTTCGGGGTGGATGTCTTGACTTATGCCATCCTTTCCAACCACATGCATGTCATCTTGCGCACTCGTCCGGATGTGGTTTCCACGTGGTCCGATCATGAAATCGCAAGGCGATGGCTGAGTCTGTTTCCTGGTCAACGGGTCGATGAGTTCTTGGGACAGCCTACCCAAAGCCAGATTGACGCCATGGTGGGTGACCGAGGCCGTATCGTTGAAATCCGTGAGCGGCTCAGCAATCCCTCTTGGTTTATGCGAGCTTTGGCTGAGCCGATTGCTCGGTTAGCCAACCGGCAAGATGAATGCACAGGTCGCTTTTGGGAGGGTAGGTTTAAAGCCCAAGCGATACGGGACGAGGCGGGCTTGTTGGCGTGTAGTATGTATGTCGATTTGAATCCAATCCGTGCGGCGATGGCTACGAAACCTGAGGAATCGCGGCATACGTCGGCGTATGACCGGATTGAAGGAATGCAGGGCAAGACGATCGCTTCGATGGCGGCCGAGACAGTGGTGTTGTCCACGGAGGAAGCGGGCAGGATCCGGCGGACTTCGACCCCGGATGAGCTTCGTGAGAGGCGTGCGAAAGCCAAGCGAGCGCGCCGAGGGAGTTCGATCTTGCGGGATGCGTGGTTAGCTCCATTGACGCTCGATGAACGGGGCAAGCCTGGACCGCAGGTGAGTTCTACGCCGGTGCGGGCGAGTGACAAGGGGTTCTTGTCGATGTCGCTGAAGGATTACTTGGCGCTGCTGAAGTGGACAGGGAGCCACCGACCGAGTCTAGGGAAGCCGGAGGCGACCCCGGAGGTGGAGTCGATCTTGAAGCGACTGGGGGTCGAGGGATCGATGTGGATTGACTTGGTATGGAAGTTTAAGAAGTATTACCAAGGGAGTGCAGCGGGTTTGCCAGAGACG
>CAIJIZ010000493.1 GCA_903820735.1 uncultured Pirellula sp. | reverse complement strand
TTGGTCTACCTGACGATGCTGCTAGGACCGATCGCAACACTCACGGGAAGCGCCGTACAATTTCAAAACAACCTCGCCGGTCTCGACCGAATCCTCGACTTGCTGGCTTCGCCGACGGAAGCCCAAGAGATTGCAAGCAGACGGGTGGGCAACGATTCGCAACCTCGCCGGATCGATAAAGATCAGATTCGCGGAGAAGTCTCCTTCGTCGATGTTTCCTATCGATACCCGGAAACCCAAAACGATGTTCTTTCGCAAATTTCATTTGTCGCCGAACCTGGCCAGACCATCGCGATCGTCGGTCGCAGCGGTGCTGGGAAAACAACCCTCTGCAATCTGATCGCACGATTTTTCTCTCCGTCCACCGGCACGATTCGAATCGACGGTATCGCTTCGGACGATATCGAGCTCAGCAGCTACCGCCAATGGCTGGGGATGGTCGAGCAAGATGTATTTTTATTCGACGGAAGCATCGCGGAGAATATCGCTTACGGTAACCGTACAGCAACCTTTGAAGAGATCGAGCAAGCAGCCCGAGCTGCCGCGGCTCATACATTCATCCTGAGCTCTCCGAACGGATATCAAACTAAAATCGGTGAACGAGGATTCAAGTTAAGCGGTGGACAGCGACAACGCATCGCAATCGCACGAGCAATCCTCGCTGATCCAAAGATCCTGATCCTTGACGAAGCGACCAGCAATCTCGATAGCGAAAGCGAACAAGCCATCCAGGCGAGCTTGGAAAAACTCCTTGGGTCTCGTACATCGTTCGTAATCGCACATCGCTTGAGTACCATTCAAAAAGCGGATCAAATCCTCGTGCTAGATGCAGGTAGAATCGTACAACAAGGGACCCACAGTGAATTGCTTGCACAGCAGGGCATTTACCAACAGATGGTCCGCTTGCAAACCGATAACCCAATCAGCGTCCAATGGGATGAATAAGTCCAACGAGCTGAATAAGTCCAACGAGATGTATAATCCGACGGGATACATTCAGCGTTTACGATTGAGCCACCCCAGCCATCCCACCCAACCCCAGCCAGCCAGCCCAACCTCTCCGGAGTTCGTTTGTGAAAATCCAAGGTATCCAAATCGAAGATACTTTTGCAGAAGCCTTCGACATGACCGCTACACGGGTGATCATTACCGCCGCTGAGCCTGCTTGGGCCGCTCGCGCGGGAGAAGCGATGACAGGGTTCGCAACGAGTGTCATCGGCTGTGTGGTCGAAGCAGGTGTCGAATGCGAGCTTGCTCCCGACCAGACTCCCGACGGAAGGCCCGGTGTTTCGGTACTGATGTTCAGCACCAGTGGAGATAAATTAGAAGAGCAACTCGTTCGACGCGTTGGCCAATGCGTTCTGACCTGCCCGAGCACATCGGTCTTCGCAGGATTGAAATCTTCGAAAAAAATAGCGCTCGGATCTCGAATCCGATATTTCGGAGATGGGAACCAAATCTCGAAACGTATTGGGCAATCCCGATACTGGCGTATCCCTGTCATGGACGGGGAGTTCGTCTGCGAAGATACCGCCTACCGAACCAGCGCTGTCGGCGGGGGAAATTTCCTGGTCCTAGCCGAAACCATTCACGGTGCCCTGCACGCTTGCGATGCAGCCGTTGCAGCAATCCGAAAAATACCCGAATGCATCGCTCCTTTCCCCGGTGGAGTCGCCCGCAGCGGCTCAAAAGTCGGCTCGAAATACCCAGCTCTCCGAGCATCGACCAACGATGCTTTTTGCCCAACGCTTCGCGATTCACCTCGACTTGCAAAACAAGCCACCTCGGTCCCTGACGGAGTGGGGGCTGTGCTCGAACTCGTCATCGACGGTCTATGTGCCGATGGGGTTGGTCAAGCCATGCGAGCCGGAATCCTGGCCGTTTGCCAAGTAGGAGAATCGCTCGGGGTGCGTGCGATCACCGGCGGGAATTACGGAGGCAAACTAGGTCGCCATCACTTTCATCTCCATAAACTCCTGGCGGACTTCCAACAGTTTTAGGCTTTAGGCTTTAGGCGATAGGCGATAGGCGATAGGCGGGAGGCGATAGGCGGGAGACAGGGCACTGGACGACGCTTGAAACTGCTTGCTGCGATTCAACGATCGGTAGGGTGTGGTGAAGCGGTCGGCCGATAATTTCCTCAACCACCGCGACTTCCCAAATAACACCCCTTGCATCCGCGCGGTTAACCACCGACCGCGAAACCCACCGCTCTGCTCCAAGCATCACACAAACCGGC
This sequence comes from uncultured Pirellula sp., assembly GCA_903820735.1. Lineage (GTDB taxonomy): Bacteria > Planctomycetota > Planctomycetia > Pirellulales > Pirellulaceae > JBKCUI01. The sequence goes on along the minus strand of CAIJIZ010000493.1, from coordinate 81 downwards.
TTTGGTTTTCTTTGCGTCTTTGCTTCTTTGCGTGAGTCATTCGCACCCCTCGCACGGCCTCAGAGGGCCATGCTACGGGGA
>CAIJIZ010000492.1 GCA_903820735.1 uncultured Pirellula sp. | reverse complement strand
CCAAGCCGACCGTTCGACGCTACCCATGGTAACCACCCTTTCGAGTCCATTCAAAAAGTTGTTGGCTCTAACCAGTGCTCAACCTTCTCTTACTTGTCCATCCCCAAAGACGATGTATTTGGTCGTGGTCAACTCCGTCAGCCCACATGGGCCGCGAGCATGCAGCTTATCGGTACTGATCCCGATTTCAGCCCCAAGCCCCAGCTCTCCTCCATCGTTGAAACGAGTCGAAGCGTTAACCATCACTGCAGCCGAATCAACCCGGACAGTGAATCGTCGAGCTGAAGCAATGTCGTTGGTAACGATCGCATCGGTATGTCTCGATCCATAACGATTGATGTGCTCAATGGCTTGATCAAGCGATTCGACAATGCGCACACTAAGAATCGGGCCAAGATATTCTCGCCCCCAGTCTTCCTCCGTCGCTTGTACCGCATCAGGCAAAATTCGCTTGGTTAGATCATCTCCTCGGAACTCGATACCGAATGGTATCATCGCTTGATGTAACTTCGGCAAAAACGATTCGGCGACATCGCGGTGCACAATCAGCGACTCCGCTGCATTGCAAACACCCATCCGCTGAGTCTTCGCGTTAACAACAATCGCTAACGCTTTATCAAGATCCGCAAGACGATCCACGTACACGTGACAATTTCCGTCGTAGTGTTTTAGCACAGGCATAGAAGCTTCCTGCACCACGCGCCGAACTAAAGACTCTCCGCCACGAGGGATTACCAAATCAATCCATTCCGATAACTTGAGCAACTCACCTACCGCCGAGCGATCGACGGTCGGTACCAACTGAAGTGCTCCCTCGGGGATTCCCATTTGTTGTGCAACACGGTTCATGACACCGACGAACGCTTGTGAACTGTTGAACGCTTCCTTACCACCTCGAAGGATGATCGCATTGCCACTTTTGATTGCAATTGCGGCAGCATCGACCGTAACATTTGGACGCGACTCGTAGATAAACAAAATCACGCCGATGGGCACACGCACCTTTTGAATCTGCAACCCATTCGGACGAGTCGAACCACTGAGAATCTCCCCGACTGGATCCGGTAATGCCGCGAGCGATTCCAAAGAGCAACAGATGGCTTCGAGCCGCTTTTCGTTAATGATTAGTCGATCGATTGCAGCATCGGTCAATCCATATTCAGGGGCTCTAGCAACATCCAACGCATTCGCGGCGAGGATTTCAGAAGTTGACTCACGAAGGGCCTTAGCACAGGCTAGCAACCAGCGGTTTTTTACAGCAGTCGATAGATCTTGTAGCTCCAGAGAAGCTCGTCGAGCAAGCTGCCCCAACCCAAGGCACATGCCAGACAAATCATCGATCGCCGTCAATTTCTCAGTTTCCGAACTAGACCCCGATTGCATCGAAAATCAATTCCACTTGGGAGGAATCACACGAACTGAACTTCCTTCGGGGTGTCAACAAACCCACCTTAGAAAGACGACCAACAGGTCGACTTAGAAGTATCGTGGAACCAATCCGGGGGGTCAATGCCGAAACCCCCAAGCCCGCAAGCCCTTAAAACAAGCGGATCGCAGGGCCCATCGCGGCTAGTTCGAATATCCCAGCCGCAAAGCAATTTTGAATGCAACCGGGTTACCGATGAATCGAAAACCCTAATCCAACAATACGACCGATGAAAATATCGGTACCGTTAAGAGGCCAGCCCCGTGAAGAAGCCAGCCCCATTAAGAAACTAGCCCCGCTAAGACGCTCGCCGAACAAACGGCAGGATTACCGGCTCAACGGCATCCTCCAGATCGCCATTGAATTCAATAGCGGTTTGGCTCACCTCTTCGATGATCTGTTGCGGCTGCTTGCTGTTCCCTAGAAGTCTCATCATGCCAGAGATTCGTTCCCGTGAATCCTCGGCATGGATCCAAAGGCTAACACCAAGTTGCTGGATTCGCGACATTTGAGATTCCATCGACATCAATCGATGAGTCCAAAGCGCTGGCCATTGTGCATCGAGAAGCCTGGAGAGTTCGCCAAGCGTTACGGCAGGACGCCCTTGCTGACCGGCTTGCTCCAAGATCCTCGCTCTCTCAAGCTTGTCTTCGAGCATCCGTTCGCAGGCCCGCTCGACACCCCCGTAAAGTCGCTCGACCTCTCGCTCGTCTTCACGAAAATATGCAGATCGAAGATCGCATAGCAACTGCTCCCAAAGCGTGAGAGTCTCGGTGAAGCGATCCAACCAATGGCCGATTTGATGAACGATTACTGGAACCATATCCGAGTCTATGAAGTACGAGAGTCGATAGCCGCTAACCTTGCATTGCCATCTTCGAGAGCCCTACTGCTAGAACCCTCAAATCAAAAAAGATGTTCCGCAACTCGAGGTCACAGAACATCTTTTGAAGTTCAATCTAGTGGCATTCCAACTTAGAAGTTGTACGTTACCCCCAAGTCGATCCCGTGAAGGAAGTACGACTCGGTGTTGAATCGATTTACAGGCGAAGTCGTCGGTGGGTTGATGATTCCCAAAGCGTCGACGTTTGTGTCGACTTGACTTGCAGCAATCGCAACTTCTGGGAGGACGACCAATGTATAGCCGACACCAACCTGGAATCGACCGATTTGATATCGCATTTTGCCATTCATTTCAGGGATGAATGTGAAGACATCGCGGGTCACTGTACCGATATTGCTCGACTGAGCGAACAATCCGCGGCTTTGGATATCCGGTGCCGATGGTGGCGGTGGAACTTGATTGTACGACCCGCTGATCACGCTGGTCGAAGACATATTCCCCATCGCAACCTTACCCATCAAGCCGAAACCGAGACGCCCACGCGTGATGTTCGATTGCAAGCCGACGTGACCACCATGGAACTCGTTCTTCGTCGAGAACTGATCCCTGATGGTTGTGACGGTCGTCACCGGTGGAGGAGCATCAGTCCATCCATCGGTCACTTTCGATCGCAATCCATAACCGGAGTCGAGTCTCAAGAACGTGTAACCACCGATCAGATCTGTTCTGTTGTATCGATCGCCAAGCAAGAGTGCGCGGCCGTAGATGTCTCCGGAGAATACATCCAATTCGTTCGTCACACCGATCTCGCCGACGTTCTTACCAAACGGACCGCGATCCAAATTCACCAGATAAGTATCCGGTTGATTGAGCGAGGTATTGAAGAACGATATGCCGGTCGAATTTCCACCGTTGGTGATTACTTGTTCGGAGTCGTTCGAGACGATCCCCCAAGCCCGACCACCAATTCCGTATTGCTGGCAATCATCGAGCCAGAAGCCCACGTTGCCTCGCATCCCAACCAACATGTCCGTTCCCAACGGGTTATCGGTCCCGCCAAGCAATGGGTTCGTCGGTAGGACCGATGGCGAATTTCCGCCTACGATCACCGGGGAACCATTGAGCCCACGGCCCCACCAAAGCAAGGTGTCGAACTCAGACCAGCCCAAGTTTCCGCATCCGTCCGAGTCACATCCAGCCGCTAAGCCGGAAGCCAAGCCACCGAAGACAGAATGGGAACTGCGAATACCGCCACCCAATCCCGCTCTCGATCCAAATCGGCCAAGGCCGTTGCTTCCGCCCATCGACGTGCAATCAACCCCGCTGCAACCATCCGTGGTGCAACCTGGTGATGTGCAATCCGAAATACTGGAAGCACCAGTTCCTAAAACAGGTCGAGCGGTCGCTACCGCAGGAGTCGCGGCCCAAGTCTTAGGAGCCGCAACCGGCCCCTTGGCAACAGCTTTATCCGAAGGACTAGTAGCCGCTCCTACGTCGGAGATCGATTGACTCGCTCCGCTTTGAGCCTCCTTGGCCACCTCGCCATCCGCGATGCGTCCGGCAGTCGACCGGAGAGCCTGGCTCGTTTCCTCTTGTCCGACCGCGGAATGTCCCACTCCACAAAGAGAGGCCACGATCAGGGTAAGGGTTCTTCGATTCATTTTCATAGTACAATCCCGCTACGCGTTGGCATGCGCACCTTTCGCATACAAGGATCGGCCGTTACGACCGTCAGCTACGAAAAAAATGGGACACAAGGAACAGAATTTACAAAATACCTAGCCGTCACAATATGCATGCAAATGCCCGATCGCGCGCCGGACGTGCCGCCAGTGCGATCCGGGATCCGAGGAATTCCCGAGAAACTCGCCGTACTTAAGGTTTTTCATTAGAGTTTCGTGGGTAGAATTCATACGCCATGAACCACAAACCCAACCCAGCTTCCATTTCTCCCAAAGCAGACTTGCAACTGCCCTACCGGCCGTATATTGCCGCCGGCTGGAAAATTCCTGGAATCGGTCGCTACAAAATCAATCAGTGGCTCGAACAAGTCCGCGCGGTGAACCAATGGGAGGAGAACCGCAAACAACTGACCGACCCGCAATTGCGGAAAGAGTTCCTCTCACTCATCTACCGCGCGAAAAGCGGTGAGGACTTAGGGAGTCTGCTCCCCGAGTGCTATTCGTTGGTCCGCGAAGCGGGCCGACGGAAAATGAACATGCGGCACTACGATGTTCAAATCCTCGGCGGAGTCTTCCTATATAACGGTTGCATCGCTGAGATGCAGACCGGGGAAGGCAAAACGCTTACCGCGACTCTCCCGTTAATCCTACACGCGTTGCAAGGGAAGGGAGCTCACCTCGCCACCGTCAACGACTACTTGGCACATCGCGACGCCGACTGGATGCGACCTTTGTTCGAAACTTTGGGGCTAAAAGTCGGTATCGTCTTGACCGATCACAGCCAAGACGAACGCAGGAAAGCCTATAACGCAGACGTAACGTACGGAACGGCTAAGGAATTCGGTTTCGATTTCCTCAGAGACCGACTCCTAATGCGAGCTCAAGGCAGAAATGCCAACGATTTCCTCGGAGCCGGCTCAAGCCAGCGTTGGAACGATACCGGCGAACAACCCGTGCAACGCGGCATGCACTTTGTCCTTGTCGACGAAGCCGATAGTATTCTGATTGACGAAGCCCGCACGCCATTGATTATCGGGTCTCTTGGAGACGAATCTCGCGAAGCCCTCATCGCCACATTTCGATGGGCTTCCTCCCATGCACAGATGTTTCAGCCCATCACCGATTACACACTCGAAGAAGATGGCCGTAAGATCGAACTAACTTCGCGTGGGCGTCAACACGTCCGCACGTTGCCTCGCCCCGAAGAGATCCGGACCGTAGCCCTCGTCGATCTTTACGAGTACATGGAACGCGCGATCCGCGTCGAACGCGATTATCATCTCGACCGACAGTACGTCATCCGCGACGGGGAGATTGTCATCGTCGATGAATTCACCGGCCGCCTTGCAGAAGGCCGTAAGTGGAGAGACGGGATCCACCAAGCAGTCGAAGCCAAAGCGGGAGTCGAAGTTAGCGTTCCGACGGGACAAGCAGCCCGCATTACCGTTCAAGACCTGTTTCTGCGCTACAAATACCTTGCGGGAATGACCGGTACGGCTGCGACGAGCGCAGGTGAATTGCGCAAGATCTACAAAACACCGGTCGTCCAAGTCCCAACCAATCGACCGCCTCAACGCAAAAAACTGCCCGATATCGTCTGCCGCGATATCACCGATAAGTTTGAGCGTATCGTCCAAGAAGTAAAGCAAGTCCATGCCGTCGGTCGCCCTGTATTGATCGGTACAAGATCGATCGACAAATCGAATCTACTTGCCGAAATGTTGCGACGCGAAGGAATGACCGTCCAAGTCCTCAACGCGAACGAAATCGAACGGGAAGCTGAAATCGTCGCACACGCCGGCGAATACGGGCAAATCACCGTTGCTACCAACATGGCAGGTCGCGGTACGGACGTGAAACTACACGATTCCATCCGGGAGATCGGCGGGATGATGGTGATCTGTACCGAATTGCACGATGCGGCTCGAATCGACCGACAGCTTATCGGCCGATGCGGTCGCCAAGGTGATCCGGGTACCTATCGACAATACCTGGGCATGGACGACGAAATCATCAAAAATGGATTCGGATTGAAAGTAGCCGACAAATACAAAGCGATGGGAGAGCAAGGCCGAGTTAGCGATTCGATGGCTGGAGTGATTCGCCGCGCTCAGCGAAAAGTTGAACGTAAACATTTCCGCGATCGAATGGCACTGCTTTATCACGAAAAAGAACGAACTAAAATCCAAAGGGACATGGGACAAGATCCCTACTTGGATACGGCCGACTGACGTTCGCATGGACCAACTCGTGGAATCGCATACCCAACTTACTTACATCGACCTCTCGACTTTAAGCCTTCGTCGTTCGGCTCAGCAGTTCATCACGCCCCCATCGAACATCCTATCCGCTTTCGTGTGTGGATCGGAGAACGCGTCGGTCAGCGAACTCTTTCGCCCCGACTCGATCGAAATGCTGCACTTGCGATCACCCGTCGTGCTCTTTGGACAAAACGGGACCGGCAAAACCGTCCTTGCTCATGAATTGCTTCAACGCTGGTGCAAGGCCAAAGCGAATCGTACAAGCACCACTACCGACGGCACCGAATTCGCCAGAGTTCTCGCCCGCAGCATCAAAGCCGACGACATGGCTCGCTTCCGTCAAGTCTACCGAGAATGCGATGCACTGTTGATCGATAACATTCACGACTTGATCACTAAACCTGCGTCCCAGGATGAACTGATCGCAATCCTCAACGATTTCGAATCGCAAGAAAAACTCTTCCTTGCAACAGCTCCTGAACTTCCACGCCTTATCGGACTCAACGCGTCCCTACAAAGCCGACTCTCCTGCGGCATCACCACAGCCCTGCTCCCCCCTGGCAAAGAATCGAGAGCCGCTATCGTCGAACGGCTCGCAGGTGACTTCCCAGAGAGGCCCTCGCGTGAAGAGCTTCTGAAGTTCTCCGATAAAATAGACGGAACGCCGACCGCCTCACAACTCAAAGGGTTATTGTTGCGGTGGGCTCATCAGAAACGAATCGATCCACATTCCAAACCGAATCCAGATAGGCAATTAGGCCGCATCACTAATAACCGCACCGTACCTCGGGCAAATTGCCATGACGTCTTAAAGTATGTAGCCAAAGAGTTACAACTCTCCTTGGAACTACTCACAGGACCATCTCGAAAGTCGGGGATCGTTCGCGCTCGAGGTTTAGCGATGCTTCTGATGCGACAACTCACCGACGAATCCTTCGATGCCATCGGAAGCCACTTTTCAGGTCGTGATCACACCACTGTGATGCACGCTTGCAGAAAAACAGAAAAGGAACTCCCCGAGGATGCTGAACTGATCCGAATTTACGATAAAATACGCCAACGATTCGCCTCGTGAGGATCTTGCCCAAAGCCTGCCCCTACCTTCCCGCCCCTACCTCCCCGTACTTACCTCCCCGTACTTACCTCCCCGTACTTACCTCCCCGTACTTACCTCCCCGCCCCTAACCTTCTTTGGCCCTTCCCCTACCTTATTCCTTCCTGTTATTACCCTCCTGTAATTATCTTCCTGTAATTACCTTCCAACCATTACTTCACCTATTCAACATATTCAGCCATGAGCCAAAAGCCTCGCACATCGACCATCTCTCGCTTTGCCACTGAACTTACCCTCGCATGCTTGAGCTCACTTCCCGCCAGCTCGCTGCTTCCATCCGCTTTCGGACAGGACGCAACGACCTTCGAGCCAACTCGCTTTGAAAAAACCACCGTTGCTGCCGGACTGATCCAACCGATGGAAATGGCGGTAGCACCCGATGGGACGATCTACCTGATCGAACTCGCCGGCTTGCTCAAAGCCATCAATCCCGAAAACGGTCGCGTTCGCAACATCGGTAAACTTGCAGTCACGACCGAGCAAGAAAATGGACTTATCGGGATCGCACTTGATCCTAAATTCGCCACCAATCGATGGATGTACTTGCAGTACTCACCACCAGACTTCACCGGTCAACACATCAGCCGCTTCACCCTCAAAGAGGATGGCACTCTGGATCTCGAAAGTGAAAAGATCCTTATGAAGTACGAGGAGCAACGCAGAGAATGTTGCCACCATGCGGGATCGATGGAGTTCGGTCCAGATGGTTGTCTCTACATCGGTACTGGAGATAACACCAATCCCTTCGGTGACTCCCAAGGCTTCGCCCCCATCGACGAGCGTGAAGAGAAAAGCGCTTTCAACGCGCTTCGCACCAGTGCAAATACGAAAAGCTACAACGGTAAAGTTCTAAGGATTCGCCCCACAGAAGACGGATCTTACAGCATCCCCGATGGAAACTTATTCCCCAAAGACGGCTCGATCGGACATCCGGAAATCTACGTTATGGGTTGCCGAAACCCTTGGCGACTGAACGTTGATCAACGCACCGGTTTTCTTTATTGGGGTGATGTCGGCCCCGATGCAGGTGGCGATGGACCTCGCGGACCGCGTGGTTACGACGAAGTCAATCAAGCTAGACGTGCAGGTTTCTTCGGCTGGCCATTGTTCATCGGAAACAACCGCCCCTACATGCAAGTCGATTTCAGCTCCGGCTCCATCGGGAACGTTTTCGATCCGTCGAAACCTATCAACTTCTCGCGATTCAACTCAGGCTCTAAAGAACTACCTCCAGCCCAACCGGCTTGGATCTATTACCCCGCTGGTGAATCGAAGGAATTCCCCGCAGTGGGAACCGGCGGTCGGACGGCTTGCGCTGGTCCTACCTACTACTTCGATCAGAACGTGAAATCCGACACCAAATTCCCAGCTGCGATGGATGGGACTGTATTCATCTACGAATGGTCCCGAAATTGGATCGTAGCGGTCAAACTCGATAAAGATTCCAACATTGCAAGCATGGAACGCTTCATGCCCAAAGAGTCCTTTATCCGCCCGATCGATCTACAGTTCGACCACAATGGCTCGCTGCTTGTGATCGAATACGGTGAGACTTGGGGCGTTAACCCCGATGCGAAACTCGTCCGCGTCGATTACCAAGCTGGTAATCGAACTCCTGTCGCGAAAATCGCGGAAAGCCCTCGAGCAGGAAAAGAACCACTCACCATCCCATTCTCGGCCGCAGGCTCAACCGATAAAGATCGCGATCCACTTGAATACACTTGGTCGATTATCAATTCAGCAGACTCCACCCAACGAGCAATCATCGGTAAAGGCGAGTCGCTCGAATATACCTTCAATACACCTGGCGTGTATAACGTCGAAGTCAAGGCCGCCGATCCAAGGGGAGCTTCTTCCACGGCAGTTGTTCCAATCATCGTAGGAAACTCGATTCCTAACATTCAATTCGTATCCCCGTCAGATGGGGACTTCTTCAATGCAGGTGAGAAAATCACTTACCAACTTTCCGTTACGGATATGGAAGACGGTAGCTCCGACGAGAAAGTCGTCGAGACGACCGATTTAGACACCCTCGATCCTGCAGCACCTGACCGCACGAGCGTCCAAGCAAACATTGTCTCCGCCGCCGCTGCGTCGATCAATGAAGAAAGCCTACCTGCCGGCTTGAAAGCGATGCGCGCAAGCGACTGCTTTAACTGTCACGCTCTCGACCGAGCCATCGTCGGCCCATCCTTCCTCGATATCGCAAATAAATACCGCGACCAAAAAGATGCCCTCGAACTCTCCGTCGATCGAGTCCTAAAAGGCTCCACCGGCGTTTGGGGTAAAGTTGCCATGCTACCTCATAGCCAACACACACGTGAACAAGTCACGCAAATGGTCACCTGGGTCTACTCCGCTCAACCCGACCCAACTTCGCAAACCTTGAGAGGTATGCGAGGCCAAGTCGAACTTGCAGAGAAACCTGAGAATGCCGGTGCCGCAATACGTCTTACCGCTCGTTATCAAGACCTCGGCGGTCCATCCCTACCAGGTCTAACTGGACTCAAGACGATCGAACTCAAACCAAGATTGCGCGAAGCCGAACGTGCTGACGTGATTGTCAGAATGTCTGAGCTCGGAAGCCACAATGCAGGAAACGGAAAATTCCTTGGGGCGATCGACCACGGTTCATACTTCATCCTCAAAGACGTTCGATTGGATCAAGTCAAGTCCATAAACTTCCGCGTTTGCTCTGCAGGTGCCGGCGGTGAAATCCTCGTCCACCAAGGTGCCATCGATGGCCCCGTCATCGGAAAGATTCGTGTCGATGTCAATGGAGACTGGGACGGCTGGTATGACCGTTCAACAGAAATCAAACCTACTGTCGATCGAGCTGACTTGTATTTTGAAACAGTCAACGCGGAACGACGAGGTGGTCTGATGAACATCGACTCGGTCCGATTCGATCGTTAAGAATCAAAGTTTCAACACGGCGTTTCCACACGCCGTTTCAACACGCCGTTTCAACACGGCACTTTCGGAACTTTGGGCCAATCCGCTAATACAACACAAAATCAGTACCGAGACTTTTTCCTCCAGACTTTTCACCTTGGTGCTGATTCCCAACAAAGTAATGAAATAATTGACTATTAGAGGTACCAATCCCGAGATGGCACGCCAATTTACTACTACATAGACGAAACTATAAGCAATCCGGCGTGCCCCTTACGGGCAGGGAAATCACGAACTCTTGGGTCAGCAGGTTAGAGATAATGCATTCGCCAAAGGTCGAGCTCTCCATGCAATCAAGCAACTGCGGGCAATTGATTCTGCTCGGATTTCTGCTCCTTACTGGACTGATTACGCTTTCCTCACCGATCCTCGCTCAAGAATCACTGGTTGCTCAAGAACCACTGGTTGCTCAAGCCGTGCGCATCCTCTTGCTCGAGCGCTGCTCCGAATGCCATGGGTCTGATACCCGCGAATCAGGACTAAGGCTCGATACTCTCAAAGGTATCAAAAAAGGTGGTGACTTCGGACCCGTCTTCATCGACGGGAAACCAGAACAAAGCGAACTGATCCGCCGAGTTACCTCGACCGACGAGCACAAGCAGATGCCTCCGGATTCCGATCCGCTCTCCGAGACCGAAGTGGAACTGCTACGTCAATGGATCCTTGCTGGTAGCCCATGGCCCGACAAGCTTGACGAACCCGATGAGATGGATGCACGCCTCAATCACTGGGCTTGGAGTAAGTTACAACTTCCCGACGTACCGCCAGTTACGACCCTCCTCCCGTTACCTCTCGATGTTGAGCAACCACAAAACGCAATCGATCACTTCGTTCGCTCACAACTCAACTCCCAGAACCTCGCCCCTTCCCCTCTCGCAGATCGTCGTACTCTCGTCAGACGACTCTACTTCGACTTGCACGGCCTCCCCCCAACACCCGAGCAAATTGATGCCTTCGTCAATGATCAAGACCCAGAGGCCTATAACAAGCTAGTTGATAGACTTCTCGAATCACCTCGTTATGGGGAACGATGGGCGCGGCACTGGCTTGATGTTGTCCACTACGGTGATACGCACGGCTATGATAAAGACCAACCTCGGCCCAACGCATGGCCTTATCGCGACTACGTGATTCGCGCATTGAACGAAGACAAACCTTACGCTCAATTCATCGAAGAACAAATCGCTGGTGATATCCTTTACCCCGAGTCGCGAGACGGATTCGAAGCTCTAGGATTGATCGCCGCAGGCCCATGGGATTTTATCGGACACATCGAAGTTCCAGAGACGAAGACTGACGGTAAAATCGCCCGGCATCTTGATCGCGACGATATGGTTGCAAATACCATCGGAACCTTCTGCAGCGTAACCATTCAATGCGCCCAATGCCATCAGCATAAATTTGATCCGATCACCCAAGACGACTACTACTCGCTTCAATCGGTCTTCGCCGCGATCGATCGCGACGAACGTGAATACTCTCCCGACCCATCCATTCAACGCAAACTCGCCGAACTAAAAAACCAAATCGCGGAACTACGAACCAAGAAGAAATCGCTCGACGATCTCATCACACTCAAAGGTGGTGAGGCAATTGTTCAAATCGACCAACAGATCCGAGACGCGGGACGTAGCCCAGCCACCGCTCAAGGTGGTTACCACAGCAACATCGAGACTACAGACAGCGTCTTGAAATGGGTACAAGTCGATCTCGGAAATGAAGAAGCAATTCACGGTGTGTCGCTTCACCCCTGCTACGACGATTTCAATTCCATCGGCGCCGGATTCGGATTTCCGAAGAAGTATCGTATCGAAGTCTCTAACGATCCTGACTTCAAAAACAATGTCGTTACTCTCATCGACCTGACTGAAAATGAAGTCCCCAACCCCGGTGTCCAGAAACAGACCCACAAAAGCGATGTTTCCGGACGCTTTGTACGTATAACCGCAACGCAGCTTGCAAAACGCTCCAACGACTACATCTTCGCTTTGGCAGAGATCGAAGTTCTCTCAGCGCAGGGTACCAATCTCGCCTCAAAGAAACCGGTCTCATCGCTTGATTCGATCGAAGCCCCATCGAGATGGACGCGAAGTAATGCGGTCGATTCAGTTAGCCCTTTTATCGCTAGCGGGGATGTCTCAACTTTGAAGCTAGCCCGCAAGGAAATCCTCTCGAGCAAAGGACTGCAAAGCGAGAGCGACGAGCTCAGCGCTACGGAGGATCGGTTAGCCAAAACGGAACAGGAACTCAAAGGACTCGGCCCAATTTCCAGAGTCTATTCCGCAACCACCCACAAACGAGGTGGAGTCCCACGCAATATTCACTTGCTAGCTCGCGGAAACGTACTAAACCCGTTGCATGAAGTCCAACCCGGCACGTTGAGCCTTCTCACGAATTTGGAAAGCCGATTTCAGTTGCCCAAGGAGCATGCGGAAGGTCAACGCCGAGTCGCCCTCGCGCGTTGGATAACCGATCATGAAAATCCGCTGACTTGGCGAAGCATCGTCAATCGCATCTGGCAGCATCACTTCGGGCAAGGGATCGTCAGTACGCCTAACGACTTAGGATTGATGGGAGGTAAACCCACGAATCAAGTTTTGCTCGATTGGCTAGCTGTTTGGTTCCGCGACAACGGTGGATCGATCAAGTCCTTGCACAAACTGATCGTTTGCAGCGCTTCGTATCGACAGTCCAGTGCACCGCGTACAGAGTATTTAGCCATCGATGCAGATAACCGATTCCTCTGGAGACAATCCCCTAGAAAGCTAGAAGCAGAGTCAGTGCGGGATTCCGTGCTGGCTGTCTCGGGGACACTCGACTTGAAGACTGGCGGTCCTGGCTGGCAAGATTTCAAAATCGAACATCCGGAGCACTCGCCACACTACGAGTATCAACTCGCCGATCCCGAAGATCGTTCCACCTGGCGCCGCAGTATCTACCGGTTCATTGTTCGCAGTCAGACGCAACCATTCATGACCGTCCTCGATTGCGCAGACCCATCGATGCGCGTGGACAAACGCAATCAAAGCATTTCCGCTCAGCAAGCGTTGGCGTTGCTTAACAACGGGATCATGTTGGTGCAGTCCAGAGAGTTTGCGAAGAAGGTTCGGACTCAAGCAGGTGATGATATTCCAACTCAAGTGAATTTCGCTTTTCGGACCGCGATCGGACGTGCAGCAGAACCTCACGAATTGGAAGTCCTTACCACGCTTGGACAAAGCCATGGCTTAGAAAATGTTTGCCGCGCTCTGTTCAACCTCAATGAATTTGTCTGGATTGACTGATCGGAAAATCACCCATGCACAACAATCCAAATTTTTCTGATAACGCTTGTCGCACGGAATGCTTCCGATCGCCGATGAATCGACGCAGTTTGCTTAGTAACTCCGGCATTGGAATCTCGGGGATCGCCCTTGCCGCGATGCTTGCTGACGAATCGCGTGCCCAACGCGCTGAACACCCAGCGCGCGTATTTGAACCGAAGATCAAACGCGTAATCCAATTGTTCATGGCTGGTGCTGCAAGTCACATCGATCTCTTCGATTTCAAGCCAGCGTTAGTCAAGCATCATGGAGAGAATAGCGATTTCGGTGAACCGGTCGAAGCCTTCCAGAATGGCTTGGGCCCATGGCTAAAACCTATCTGGGAATTCCAACCCTACGGGGAGTGCGGCAAGCTACTCTCTGAGCCAGTTGCACCACTGGGTGAAGTCGCTGACCGACTCGCCTTCATCCATAACATGGTTAGCACATCGGGGGTACACTCCGCAGCGACCTTGCTTCAAACCACCGGTTTTGTGCTCCCTGGTTTCCCCGGAGCAGGCTGTTGGGTCAGCTATGCATTGGGATCGCTTAACGACAATTTACCGACGTATGTGGTACTACCAGACCACCGCGGGTATGGCTCAAATGGGGTCAAGAACTGGGATGCGGGATTCTTACCTGCTCAATACAGCGGATCTGTAATCCAACCCATCAGCGAGCAACCGGTCGCTGATCTATTACCGCATCGTATCGGTGCGAGCTTCACAACATCTGCTGCGGACGCTCAAGTCCGCGAAGCTCTCGCGGCGATCAATCGACGTCACTTCGAACAACGAAGTGGAGATCAGCAATTAGAAGCCCGGATCCAGAGTTATGAACTAGCCGCAAAAATGCAGTTGGCTGCACCCGAAGCTTTATCGCTCAAGGATGAACCGGAGCATATCTTACGCATGTACGGCATTCAGAATGGTCGAACCAATTGGCCAACGGATATCAACATCGAAGAAGAAACCCATCTCTTTGGAACCCGTTGTTTGACCGCACGCAGACTGCTCGAGCGAGGAGTCCGCTTTGTGCAAGTCTGGAGCGGAAACGACAACGGCTTTCCAAGACGTAATTGGGACTCACACGAAGACGTCAAGCGCGATCACGGACCATTAGCTCGAGGCATGGCCCACGGAGCATCGGCGCTGATTAAAGATTTAGCGCAGCGTGGAATGCTCGAAGACACACTCATTCTTTGGACGACGGAATTCGGTCGCATGCCCAGTTCTCAAGGTGGAACTGGCCGAGACCACAACCCATTCGTCTTTACTAACTGGTTATGTGGAGGTGGGATCCGAGGTGGCATCACCCATGGTGAAAGCGATCAATGGGGATACAAACCTTTAGATCGTAGCCGACCTACTCTCGTACACGACATCCATGCTACCGTACTCAAACTCCTAGGGCTCGACCATACGAAATTAACCTGGAGACATAATGGCATCGATCGAAGATTGACCGATGTTCATGGCCATGTAATCGAAGAAATCCTTAATTGAGACTCCCTTATTGAAAATTCAGCATATCGCTAATGAGCCTCTGATATCTTATACTGCTTGATTCTATCTCGTAAGGAAAAGGTAACTGGATATCGTTAGGAGTATGTGTGATGCATCATCGATCCAGCCAAGGTACGCACCGAAGTCATAATCGCAATATTGGTTCTCTAGTTCAAGTGGCTGTTTTGGTCGCAGCAACCACGTTCTTTTCAAATTTCAGTTCGGAGGCTCAGGCCCAAGAAGCTGCTTTCAGAAGGCAACCAAAAAACAATCGAATTGCGATGATGAGCCCGCAATTCAATCCGATTGTAACGCACGAAGAACATGTTTACGTTGCCAACACTCCGAACCATACATTAGATGTAATCGATAAGACTAAAGGGGAGGTCATCCAACAAATTCCGGTTGGAATCGAACCGGTGGGGCTCGCGATCCGCCCTGACGGACTTGAACTCTGGGTGGTTAATCACGTCTCCGACTCGATTTCAGTGATCGATCTTGATGCGACACATCCGACTTATCACCAAGTTGCATACACCATCCAAGACCTTGATCCTAAATCGAAAGCAACGCGATTTGACGAACCGGTTGGAGTGGTATTTGCAAACAATGACAAAGCCTACGTATCCCTTTCATCGGAAAACGAAGTCGCCGTTATCGATGTCTCGACAAGATCGATTCTAAAGCGATTAAAAATCCCAGCGCAAGACCCACGAGGGCTTGCTGTACGAAACGGTAAACTCTTCGTAATACCCTTCGAATCCAACAATCAAACGCAGCTTTCTGGAGGTCGCAAAGAAGATATCGATGGAAATTTAGTGACTTTTGATGCGTGGGATCATTCGATTGCCAATAACAACGTCTTATCAATCGGCCACGTGGTGGATATCGTCAAGAATCCAAATGTTCCTGACCGTGACTTGTTTGTGTTCGATACCAATAACGACGAGCTGATCGAAGTCGTTCCTTCGCTGGGAACACTTCTTTATGGAATTGCCGTAGATGCTCGGAACCGAGTTTACATCGCACAGACCGATGCACGCAACGATATTAACGGTAGAGCGGGAGCCCAGAAACATGGCTTGGCCCAATTAGAAAATCGTCCGTTCTTTAACCGAGTCACCCGTGTTGAATGGGATAACGACAATCAAGCGCAAACGTCGTGGTACGAACTCGAACCACTTCCTCCATTGCATCCGACCACTGAAACTGCGTTGGCAACTCCCTATGCGATTGAAGTGAGTCGAGATGGAGGGTACCTGTATTCATTAGCTGCTGGCTCTGATACTCTTTTTATCCTAGATACTCAAAACGGTTCGATTCTCGGACGATGCCACGTTGGTGCAGTCCCTCAAGGAATCTCCATCGAGTATCGAAACGAACAGCCTGTCCTGGCTTGGGTTCTTAATGCGGCTGAGAATTCAGTAACCGTGGTTAATATATCAGACCCGCCGAGGCCACTTGTTATCCGAAGTATCCCACTGACTGATCCAACAGATGGTGAAATCAAGGCAGGAAGAATCGCATTCACCACTGCAAGGGGATCTACAACCGGTACGTTTTCCTGCGCCAGTTGCCATCCAGATGGACACACCGATCAACTACTGTGGGTGCTAGCAACACCCATCGTCACAGGTGGAAATCAGATTATGCCTCGCTCCACGATGCCCGTTCGAGGGCTTCGCGATACCGCTCCGTTTCACTGGGATGGAATTCCCGGAGATCCGTACGGGGGGATTCATAGTGCGAGTATTCGCCAAGGCGTCCATCCGAACAGCGATGTCGCCCTCTCCGAATCAACGACAAGGCATTTAATCGATGGTGGCTTGGCGTCTACCATGGCTATGGTTGGTGACAAAACGACCAATGATGAGGGGAAAGCGGGGAAACTTTCCGCGAAAGAACGCGATGCGATGGCCAAGTTCCTATTAAATGTACCCTACCCTCCTGCACAACGAAGGGCCTTCGACAATCGCCTCAGCAACAAAGCAATTCGAGGTTTCAGGCTTTTTCATGTGGATGGGGACTTGGATCCTAGCAAACCCAAACCGAATGTTTGCGGCGATTGCCATCGAATGCCCCACTGGGTTAGCACGAATACACCCGGTACCGGGATGGATGCTCCTACTTGGCGAGGTGCTTACGATCGCTGGTTAATTCTTCCGCAAGGAAGATTGAACATCATCGCTTTTGATTTCTTCAAAACGATGATCGAGCAAGGAGCGCCTGAACGGAGCGTTTGGCAGATGTCTTGGGCAGGTCGTCCTCGATTCGATCCAGTGTGGGAAATGGTGTTAGAAGGTAGCACGGGATTTCCTGGCTCATTCGCCAGGCAAATCACCTTAAATCAAAACACAAGTCGCTCGCCGACGGAACGGAAACTCCTCGATGCCTTGCTTGAGGCCGCCAAGCAACAGACCGTCGACTTGCAAGGTTCGGGCATACGGATCGAGAACGGGAGAGTCTTTCGCTGCAATTTTTACACTGTTCTATCCAGTGATTCTGTTCTATCCAGTGATTCCGATATACACAGCCGCTCTCAATTTCGGATCGGGACTAGCGAAAACTTTGAACCGGTTACCGCCGACGATCTGCTTGAATTGGCAGATCAGGGGATGTTAGTGCTGACGCTTACCGCAGATCTCGGCACAGGGGCGACAGCACAAAAACCTCAGCCGGAGATTTGGACTTCAGGGAATATCCAACAGCAACGTGGACGCCAAATATTCCCGATCGCAACAAACGAAGAACCAATTTTAAGACTCAGCGGACGGTACTTTGGCCCAGATGCATGGTTGCTCGTTGATGGCATGCGAGTGAAAGGAAGTGTTGAACCGGGCGAAAAGGACGAAGTACTCATTCAGCTCGATAAACTTCCTGACCCGGGTATGCACTTTTTGCAAGTGCAAGTTCCCAATGGATTCGTCAGTAACGATTTCATTTTTTACACGGCCAAAGATAGAAGTGGAGCGATAGCTTTGCGGGAACGCATCGATGAACCTCACAGCGAAGGTGGAGCGATTCACCGTGTCTTGGAAGATCCTACCAAGATCAATGATCGGATGGCCAATGGGTCTACCCCTCTGGCGCAGGCGGCTTTATGGGGCCAATTGAGTTTAGTTCGTGAGTTACTCGATAGCGGAGCAGAAGTAAACCTAGCAAATGCCGATGGCAACACAGCATTGCACTTAGCTTCCTTCATGTGCCATAAAGAAGTCATTGACCTACTAATTGAAAATAATGCCGATTGGAAGATAAGAAACAAACGAGGAGAAACACCTCGAGATGTTGTCCAAGGGAAATGGACAGAGGAATTATCGGAATTTTACCGTCAAATCGGTGTTTCACTCGGGATACCCGTCGACACGACCTTCCTCGAACGCACACGTCCTGTCATCGCCAATTCCCTACTGCAAGCAGAGACGGAATGACAATGAAATCCGTAATCGAATTGAAAGCCTACATGATGAGCAATGCTCCGATCAAAAGGGAAATACTAACCGTCGTTGACCTTCATCGTGAATTCACCAGCAAAGACGTAAGGTTCATCTTGGTCAATTGCATCGCGTCCGACAAAATCGATGAAATGTTTTGGCCCAGCGTAAGTAGCGTAAACGGTTGTTAGGTTTAGCTTAGTGATTGAACGAAAAGACAACGGTTGGGAGTCCTTGGGGGCTCTGCCCCCAAACCCCCGGGATTTATCGCATTGTGGCCAAAGGCAAGTGGCAGGTGCCGGGCGGGAGACTCGCGGCCTCCACGCCCATTGCACTTGCCTTCGGCATCGACTCGGCGCAGTGTTGCTTCTGCCAGGGGGTTGCTTCCAAGCATTGCCCTAT
>CAIJIZ010000491.1 GCA_903820735.1 uncultured Pirellula sp. | reverse complement strand
GCTACTGATGAACTTGTCGCGTGGCTCGACAAAGAAGGGCTCGAAGAGGACTTCTCCTCGGCCGGATTTGCGGCATTGCGAAGTCAATTCAAAGCCATTCCGCCCAAGGATGCCGACGAACTCAAAGCCATCGTCCATGACTTTCTCCAGCCCGCTATCAAACAGACACGCAGGTACCAGACCCTTCAAGCGCTCGTCAACTGTACCCGACGCTCCCTTTTGCCCGATCCGAATATTTCCGAAGATGATCGCGCCCAGATGGAAGCAGAAATCCGCCTACTAGAATCAATGGGGATTCGTTAGGCACTGTAAACGCTAGGCACTGAAACCCTTCGCCCTTCCTACAAATCCTTTTTCCGTAGGACTTTTCATACCATGAAAACGACCCAGTCACGTTGTAATTTCCTGCTGCGCACATCAATTTCCGCGTGGATACTCCCATGGTTTGCAAGCTTGCTGGTTTTGCAATTTGCTTTGATCGCCGGCGCCCAAGAACCCTTCTCGCAACTCGTCGGACCAGTTCAAGTCGGCAATGTCGAGTCAGGGCCGAACAAACCGACCAAGACCGTTCAGGTCCCCTATATCCTTTGGGGTGGTGATATCGCGACCTTCGTCGCTAACGGCGATCTGAAAACGCAGGCCGGGACTATCTATCAAAAAGCTGGTCTCGATATGCAACTTGTTCCCGGCGACGATTTCGTCGGCCAAGTCAAAAACTATCTCTCTGGAAAGTCCCCGATGCTGCGTGGAACCATGCACATGATCGGACTGGCTGGAGAAGTCCTCGGAGCTGACCCTAGGACCAAGCCCGTGATTATTCTTCAGCTCTCCTGGAGCGCTGGAGATCATATCGTCGGTAAAAAAGAAATCCGATCGCTCAACGACCTTAAAGGTAAGAAGATCGCTTGCCAACAAGGTGGCCCACACGTCGGACTACTTTACGACTCCCTGTCGGCAGCAGGTTTGAATCGCGAAGATGTTGAAATCGTCTGGACGAAAGATATCACTGGACCCGACGGTCCGGCTACCGCATTCCGCAATGATTCGTCCATCGATGCTTGCTGCGTCGTGACTCCAGATATGATCGGCCTAACGAGTGGTTTAGAAGCCAGCGGCACCGGAGCCGAAGGAACGGTTGCAGGTGCGCACGTCGTCAACAGCACCGTACAAATGAGCCGCTCGATCGCGGACGTCTACGCCGTACGACGCGATTGGTATGACGCCAACAAAGACTGGGTAGAGAAGTTTGTGGCAGGACATTTAAAAGCGACAGAATCCGTTGTTGCCATGCGAAAAGGATTCAGTGAAACCGGTAAACTCACCAAAGAATACGAGCAAATCCTCAACACTTCCCAAAAGATCTTTGGTAAAGACGTACTGCCAACCTTGGAAGGTGACGTACACGGATTGTTGCTCGATTGCGGATTCGTCGGCCTCCCCGGCCAAATCGCGTTTTTCAAGCAAAAATCCAACGCTAGTGGCTTCGACGAAGTCATGACCCGATCGATCAACCTTGCAACCCAATGGAAGTACGCCAAATCACGAGCTGGATTTGAACCCAATGATTTCGATTACAAGAAGATCGCCGAACTAGGCGAAGTCGAATACGCCGAACCCACGAATGTAGAGCGGTTCAATCCCAACGCTGAATCCACCGATCTGTTCATGGGTGAAAATCTCGATGCGAATACCATCGTCAGCTTCTCCATCAACTTCGAACCTAACGAACAGAACTTCTCCGCTGACCGATACGGCGCTGAGTTTCTACGAGCGCTCAAACAAGCAAGTCAGTTTGGAAATGCGGCTGTGGTCATTCGCGGTCACGCCGACCCCACGAAAACGCTTGTAGATCTCATCAAAGCAGGAACGACCAAAGGGATCATTCAGCAGAATGGCACCGCAGGTAACTACCGCTACTTCATGAACGGCAAACCTCTCGATCTGAACCGTACAAAGGAAGTGGTCGATTTAATCAAAAATGGAGCGTTCGGAGGGGGGGCTGTCGATCCAGCGGTGACCATGCAAGCCGCGTTGACGCTTTCGCAGTCCCGAGCCGAAGCCGTGAAGAAGTCCCTTGAGAAATTCGCAAAGGACTCCGGTATCACCATCGACTTATCCCAAATCGTTCCCGTGGGCGCAGGCATTATGGAGCCTGTAATCCCCAAACCCAAGAACATCGACGAAGCCAAAGAAAACATGCGTGTCGAATTCCGAATTGTAAAGGTCAATCCGGAAGCACTTACCCCGACCGACTTCAACTTCTAACTTTTCCACGAAGTAAGGGGCACGACGTCCGATGCACTACAATCAAGCTTACACGACACGTAGAATCAATCACAGTTCGCTCTTCGCTAAAGGCAACGTATCGGCTTTAGCGACAATTGCATCGCGCAGCTTCCGGCGCATGGCATTGTTTATTGCGTTCTGTGTATCCATGGGTGCAATCGGTTCACTGAGCGGGGCTGCGCAAGCCCAGGACGGCAGATCGGCGTCTGATTCCCAAGCCGGAAATGCTGCTGTGGCAAACTCGGCTGGATCGCAAAGCAGCCCAAGCATTACTCGAGCGGCTTCGCACTCTGATAACGTTATCATCATTCTCGATGACTCGGGATCGATGCGTGAACGCATGCAACGCGATCGAGGGACCCGGATGGATGCGGCCAAAGCCGCACTCGAACAAGTCATCGGCCAAATCGACCCGAACACAAACGTTGGGATCCTTCTACTCAACGGCGCTAGACAAAATAAAAATTGGTTGGTGCCCTTTGGAACCCTCAATAAAGACAATGCGATCCAGAGGATAAGAGCGTTGCAACCAGGGGGAGGAACCCCGCTCGGAGAGGCGATGCGAGTAGCCGCCAATGCGATGCTTGAACTTCGCTCGAAAAACTTTTACGGCACGTATCGATTGGTGGTGGTAACCGATGGCGAAGCGTCCGATCCACAGTTGCTTGCTCAGTTCCTACCGGACATTCTCTCCCGGGGACTGTTGGTCGATGCGATCGGAGTAGACATGAAATCCGACCATTCGCTTGCAACCAAGGTCCATAGCTATCGTCGCGCGAACGACTTGCAATCCCTTTCGAATGCCATTCAAGAGATCTTGGCTGAGCAACCACAGCAAGACCAAGCCGGTAGCGATGCTGATTTCGCACTGCTCGAAGCTCTCGGAGATGTGGATGTCAGCGAAGTCCTCACCGCGTTAGCCAAACCCAACAATGGGCCGATTACAGGGATCCCCTCTCATCTAGCAAATGCACCAAGCAACGGTGGGGCGAGTTC
>CAIJIZ010000490.1 GCA_903820735.1 uncultured Pirellula sp. | reverse complement strand
TCGCAGTTGCTCAGGCCTATCGGATTATTGAGCGGTGGGGATTACGCGGAGCGCGCGTAGGGGCGAAGAAGCGTGTACAGCAATCGCCTCCCTCACGGTTCGGGTTACCGTCGATGTGATGGTGGCCGTTGGCCACGCAATGGTAACCCGACGCGTCAGCGAGGAAGCAGCGGAATGACGGTCGATTTCATCAGCAGCAGTTGCTCAGGGCTATCGGTTTATTGAGCGGTGGGGATTACGCGGAGCGCGCGTAGGGGCGATGGAGCGTGTACTGCAATACCTCCCTGACGGTTCGGGTTACCGTTGATGTTGCGGTGGCCGTTGGCCATGCAATGGTGGCCAGACGCGTCAGCGAGGAAGCAGCGGCCATCCGATTCTCACTCGCTTTTGCGAGGGCTCTCCCAAGTCACATCGGCGACGCCGAGTTCATGGTTGGCGAAACGGGACATCACAAACAAAAGATCGCTTAAGCGATTCAAGAAAATCACGATGTGCGAGACGTCGCTAACGCGACGGTCGTGACCAAGCCGAACGATTTCTCGCTCCACCCGTCGACAAATGGTTCTTGCCAAATGCAACTGTGCTGCTTGGGGACTCCCTCCAGGCAGGATGAAGTTTCTTAGTGGTGGCAGTTCGCGCTCCATCCCATCGATCCACTCCTCCAAAGCCGAAACATGCGGTTCATTGTTCCATTTCAAGTGATGTTGCTCTGGATCGGGGGTCGCTAACTCCGCTCCAATCGAGAACAGCTGATGCTGAATGGTGGCAAGCATCGGATCGAGGCGGCTTGAAAGCCCCGTGCTGCGAGCAGTGCCGAGTACTGCATTGAGTTCATCAACCGAACCGTATGCGCAGATTCTCGCATCGTCCTTCGAAACCCTCGGTCCGCCAAAGAGGCCTGTGGTACCCGCATCACCCGTCTTCGTATAAATCTTCATCTGTCCCCTCCTGAAGCTCTTCCTCGCCGACACGACTCACGCAACTAGCACCTGCTGCAACTAGCACTGCGGATACAGGCTATGTATGATAATGACTGGGCAAGCCTACGGTAGGTCTGAAGGTCGCTCGACTGTAAATTACAAAGACCTTCCCGATCCCATCAACGAATTGCTTTCGCAAACGAACTTCCGTAGCAATGAATGAAGAGAAACCAAGTGCATTTGCGAGCGGCTACTTGATCTTTCGCCGCCAGGGGACACAGCTTCAATTCCTCCTGATGAAACACCCGGACCGTTGGGATTTACCCAAAGGGCATCTCGATCCGAACGAATCGATTTCTCAAGCTGCGATCCGTGAACTTTACGAGGAAACTGGCATTCCTGCAGACGCGATTTGGACCGATCCACACTTCGCATTCATTCATAGCTACCTCGTCGCCAATCGCAAACGATACGGTGAAAACGAAGGGAGCAAGAAAGTCCTTAAGGAATTAACGATCTTTCTCGGATTTTTACTGCGCCCTGTCGACCTACAATGCACCGAGCATCCAGATTATCGCTGGTGGAACTGGTCCCCTCCCCATGGCATCCAAAAGAAGACAATCGATCCGTTGCTTGCGCAAGTCGCCCAGCATTTTGATACTTATCCCGATCTCCTGAGCTTGTAAATTCAAATCCAATCACCCCTGTGAAACTTTTCTTCACCGATCGATTCGAACTACCACTCCCTCCAGGGCATCGCTTTCCGATGTCCAAATACCGGCTACTGCGCGACCGGCTGGTGGCCTCCGCTCAACACTTCGACGATGTGTTCCTGGAACCACCCGCAGCATCTGAGCGCGAACTGAAACTCGCTCATACTCCCGAGTATGTGGATCGTGTCTTAGCAGGAAAACTGACGGAAAACGAGATCAAGCGTATCGGATTCCCATGGTCGGAAGCCATGGTGGAACGCTCCCGACGCAGCTCCGGTGCGACACTCGCCGCCGCACGCGCTGCACTTGAACAAGCCATCGCGGTGAACCTTGCGGGCGGCACACATCATGCAATGCGATCTTGCGGAGAAGGCTACTGCGTTTTTAATGATGCCGCTGTGACTATCCGAACTCTTCTCGACGAAGGCATCATCGGACGCGCCTGTGTGATCGATTGCGATGTTCACCAAGGAAACGGCACTGCGGAAATACTCGGTAACGACCCTAACGTCTTTACATTCTCAATTCACTGTGCAAAAAATTTCCCGTCCCGCAAACATCCTAGCCATCTCGATGTCAATCTCGATGACGGGACCCAAGACATCCAGTACTTGTCCGCTCTCGAACAAGCTCTCGCACAGGTCTTCGATGCAGGTCCTTATGACCTTGCGATCTATCTTGCCGGCGCCGACCCGTTCGTAGGTGACCGCCTCGGAAAACTCGCTTTGACCAAAGAAGGGCTTCGCATGCGAGACCGACTCGTTCTCGAGTCCCTCAAAGATCGCATCACCCCAGTGGCCGTCGCCATGGCCGGTGGATACGCTCCAGACGTCGAAGACATCGTCGATATCCATGCAATGACCGTCTTCGAGTGCTCCCGAATTGCATCGATGTACTGCTAATCGCAGTGATGCTTACGCAAGTATCTC
>CAIJIZ010000489.1 GCA_903820735.1 uncultured Pirellula sp. | reverse complement strand
CAATTTTGTACAGTCAATTTTGTACAGTCAATTTTGTACAGTCAATTTTGTACAGTCAGTTTTGTACAGTCAATTCTGCATTGGTAATTCTGTACAGGCAACCATGTAAAGACAAACTCCTTACAGGCGACTAGCAGTCGTGTTCTATCGCAAACGTTGGTTGCTCCATGGTAGCAACCAACGCACTGACCTCTGAGGCGGATCTGTTCTGGGTCTTGGCCGCAATTCCTCGATGGATCTTCAATCCTTCTTTACGAGCAAGTATCTCACGGCGCGATCGAAAGGTCGGCTCATCGGCCCAATCCCCGGGGACCTCCGCCCACTGAAATAACTTGGGCATCCATCGCGTGATGTAGTCCCAATAGGGTTGTCGATCGGTTTGCAGGTACACCCTTGCGTTGAGCGCAAGCTTGCGAAACATCAAACCCATGAATTCGGGATTGAGCATGCGTTTCGAAATATCTTTAGGATCCGCATAGGGCTGAGGGTGGTAGATATGCATTTCTGCAATCGATTCCTCGTCGCACAACTCGGATAGAAAACGCCAGCCATCTACCACCGCAAATTTGCAATGCTGTAAGCCCCGTTGATTTGCGCGACGAGTGCCATATCGAATCACCATCGGCAACGCATCCAACGCCAGATGATTCATCTCCGGACGCGCTATAGCCGAAGCAATCGTATAGCGCCCATTACCGCAACCGATGTCGACGACCAACGGTGCGGGCCTTGAAAAAACCTCGTTCCAGTCGACCGGTCGAGCCTCCGGTAACTTCTTCAACGCACAATGCGTCCACATTTCTTGTGGTAGGATCTTTCCTGCAATGGGAATCCCGAATTCAACTTCTACCGAACCAACCGGCAAATCGACCGAAGTATTCTTCTTGCGACGAGCAGGACGCCAATTGCGTTTAGGTTTCATATTCGACTTCTGTTTGACGGCTGTTTGACTTCTGATTGACGGCTGTTGTGCAGTTCTTATCCTGCGATTCTTTTTATGCCGCGATTATTCGGTAACTTTTATTCGGTAACTCTTATTCGGCAGCGGCTTTTTTATTCAACCGCGGCTTGTTTCGCCGAGTCCCCATCGGTCTCTCGATAGCGTCGCCCGATCTCGACGTAGTGCCTCCACCCACGTTCGATCATTTCAAACTCGCGGGTGGAACACTCTCGCACCACTTTGCCAGGTATCCCCATCACCAACGAACCTGGAGGCACGATTTGTCCTTCGCGTACTAACGCCCCAGCAGCGATGATGGATCCTTTGCCAATTACAGCACCATTGAGAATCGTCGCGCGAATTCCAATCAAACATTCCGATTCGACATGAGCTCCGTGTACGATCGCTCCATGTCCGACCGTCACTCGATCGGAGATGATACACGGAAATCCCGGATCAGCGTGCAGACATACCAAGTCTTGAATGTTGGTTTCATTGCCAATGACAATGCGATCCGCATCACCCCGCATCACCGCGCCGAACAAAATGGTGGATCGGTCCCCCACCTGCACGTCACCTCTCAAGATGGCATTTGGCGCTATGTAACAATCCGAACCGATCAAATCGGCTCGAAAGGAGTAGTCGTAGGGATCGTTCATGGGGGCTCGAAAAGCAGTCTCGTTTTAGGTTCCTACCGGACATCCGTAGCTCGACAGCAAAGGATCGGTACTGGAGCTTTCGGATTATAGCGATTGTACCGACTCTGCTTTGATCAACTCTACAACTTTTCGCAAGCTTCCTTCTCGTGATGGTCTTGAGCGTGGAAGACTTGTGACAAGGTCTCTGCGCACGTTCGGAGACATTCCCTAGCGGATCTGTGATAGCTATGTCCAAAGAAAAGATCGCCCCGACACCATCAAGGTCCCTTCGCTGGGATTTGACAGGTGTATGTCTTTTTGGAATGGCGGCTCTCGTCTGGCTTGCACTCCTGACGCATGATTCGGCTGACGACGTCAGCCGGATATTTGGCGGCGAGGCAACAGTGGACTTGAGAGCTTGGGATCCCCGCGCGGTATCCGAGCCGACTCTTGTACTTCCGGATATTTCGGGAGACCGAACTTCGTCAAAGCAACTTGGACAAACAGCTTCATACGCATCTCACTGGTTTACCCCTGCTGCATTTCCCCCCAACGCGGTGATTCAAAACGGAGCTGGGTATCTTGGTGCATTGGTCAGCCAAGTCTTATTTCAAGCCACTGGTATCGGAGCCTACCTCGTCGCATGTTTGTTCACCCTTGCGGGCGTAGTATGCTTTCGACAAGTTCCTTGGGCGAGTCCATTGGGGCGTAGTATCGGATGGACCCTGGTGCTGACCGCCGTTTGCGCCTTGCCCGATCGCCTTGGTCTATCCCTCGGGCTTCCCATCCCGATCGGCGGGGGAGGTCACCTTGGCGCTTTGGCGAACACGTGGTTGAACCACCATTTGGCTTTTACTGGTGGTTTGATCTGCATCCTAGCAACCCTTTGCGTGGGATTGTTGTTGAGCACCGAGTACGCATTGGTTCGATATTTGGGACTTGCCACCACCCATGGAGTGTCATTTGCAAAAGCATTCCGCTTACCGAAAGTCCCTCATAGCAAGTCAATCGAATCTTTAACGGGAGGATTGGGAAAGAACTCGGACCTTGCTCCTGCAGTGGCACTCAAAGCGAATTCGCCGCGAGGGACAGCGCCGAACACAGCCGCCGTGGCCGGCTCTGTCGCTTCGGCACCAATCCCCTCTTTCTCGGACTTAGGTAAACAACCCTTTGGAAAACCCCTACCGGTTAATCCCGATGGCACCGCAATCGATTCGAACGATGAACTTGCCGAGGGGGACGATTCCGAACAAGGACCATCGATTCGGATCGGTCGACGTGCGACTGCAGCTTTCAGTACCCAAGACTTAACAGGCGGTTCCAAAGCGATTGGACGCACCGACTTGGCTTCCTTGAAACCTGGCAGATCCAAAGGCTCGAAACTAAGCGGTGCGGAACTCGATCCAGAGGATCAAAACGAATTCGATACGAACGATGATCAATCGGCTCGCGCTGAGGATTTATTCCATGAGTCCGATGAAGTCGATTCCTTGGGGATATCCTCGGCAGCCCTTGAATGCGATTGGGAATTCGACGATGAATCAACAACCGAGGAAGAAACCACGGAAGGAAAAGACTCCGAGCGAGTCAAATCACCAACGGAAGAGGAATCGAAGTCTAAGGATGACGGGCCTAAAGTAAAGAACTCCAAAACTCGCAAGAAGCTCGAGGAAGAAGAGGAACGGAACTCGCTTTACAGCTCCCTCAACGACACGCAGCTTCCTGCCGGCAGCGAAGAATATGTATTGCCTTCCGTGGAATTGCTAACCTTAGGAGATGACTTCTCCTACGATGAGCAAACCGAGGAAGTCAAACGCAAGGCGCGAGTGCTCGAACAGACATTCTCCAACTTCGGCTTCAATATTCGCGTTGTTGAAATCGAGACCGGACCGGTGATCGCCCAATACGAAATAGAACTCGAAGCCGGTTTACGGCTTTCGAAAATCACAGGGCTCGCCGACGACCTCGCAATTGCCTTGCGAGTTCCCAGCGTTCGAATCGTTGCGCCGATTCCAGGCAAAAACACCGTGGGTATCGAAGTCCCCAACGAGAAACGCCAAGTGGTTCGCATGCGCGAAGTGATCGAAGAAGGTGCCGCGCAAGTTCGAAAGATGAAGATCCCGTTGTTCCTCGGGAAAGACGTTTCGGGCAAACCATTATCGGTGGATTTAGCAAGCCTACCGCACTTGCTCATCGCCGGGCGAACCGGTACTGGGAAAAGCGTTTGCTTGAACTCTATCATCTGCTCGATCTTGATGGCGCGTCGGCCCGATGAAGTCCGAATGTTGATGATCGACCCAAAGATGGTCGAGCTCAGCGGTTACGGTCGATTGCCACACTTGATGCACCCAGTTGTCACAGACATGCGTAAAGCCGAAGCCATCCTGGCTTGGGCCGTGGACAAAATGGAAGAGCGCTATGCGCTGCTCGCGCGGGCCGGTGTTCGACACATTTCGAGTTACAACCAACTCGGTCGCGATGAACTTCGTGACCGACTACAACCAGAAGATGACGAAGAAGCAGAGATGATCCCCGATCACCTACCCTTTATCGTGATCGTCGCCGACGAAATGGCGGACTTGATGATGACCGCAGGCAAGGAAGTAGAAGCCCACATCATCCGGCTCGCGCAGAAGAGTCGAGCTGTTGGAATCCACTTGATCCTAGCGACCCAAAAACCGACCGTTGATGTTATCACGGGCCTAATCAAAAGTAACTTGCCAGCACGGATCAGCTTCCAGGTTGCAAGTAGGACCGACAGCCGTGTGGTCCTCGATGAAAATGGTGCCGATAAACTCCTTGGAAACGGGGATATGCTCTTCTTATGGCCAGGCACTAGCACGTTGCTGCGAGGGCAGGGGACTTACTTGAGCGACGACGAGATAAACGCTGTGGTAGATCATTGCAGCACCGGTGAGCAAAACTTTGTACAAGAACTCGTGCAGCTCAAAGTCAAAGAGGAGAAGGAAGGGGAAGGAAAGGCAGCAGGTTCATTCAAGAGGCGAGATGACCTGTACGAATCCGCTGTCGATATCGTCGTACGGGAAGGAAGGGGAAGCTGTTCGTTGCTACAACGTGCCCTGGGAATCGGATACGGCCGCGCAGCGCGTTTGATCGACTTTATGGCCGAAGACGGAATCGTTGGAGAATATGCAGGCTCCCAAGCTCGCGAAGTGGTCATCACAATCGACCAATGGGAACAGATGAGGGCTGGCGCTGAGGAACCTGCAACGAATTCCAAGACTCGCTCGAATAAAATCCGTCGCGAAAATAACTGGGACGAACCTCCCATCATTCGCCAAAATAAATCCACTTCCGGCAAAACCAAACCCACTGTGCTCGATGAAATCAACGGAGGTGACTTCGAAGACGATGACGCCCAGGATCCAGATGATGACTTTGCGTCATCGGATGATTAAACCTCCCCGGAATCGTCTCTCCCGAGGAACAGCAGTGCGTCAATCGATAGCTACGCGGCCACTGCGACTTAGAAGTTACTGGGACTTAGAAGTTACTGCGACTTAGAAATCCTACGATCCATAACGCGAAACCAAATCGGGGGTAGAAGCGTCAGCAGCACCATTCCTGGGTACCCGTTGGGTAACTGTGGACTACTGGTTTCATTTTCAAGTCGCTGATAGGGCTTGATCGCATGCATGTGATGATCGGAGTGCCTGGAAAGCTCAAAAAGCAATGCACGGCTGAGTCGGTGATTGCTGTTCCAAGAATGCTCCGGGCCGACCGCTTCATGCCGACCGTTTGTCTCGTTGATCTCTCTTCGCAAACCATAGTGTTCAATGTAATTGACGATCTCAAGCAAGCCGCAGGAGACAACAGCCACCACCAGATAGATCGGCAGGAATGAAAGGCCGAAGGCCCAGAGCAACCCGAGTAACCATAACAACTCGATAACGATGAACCAGAGCATTTCATTCTGAATGCTCCAAGTCCCAAGCTGGTGTTTCTCCAGTCGCTTCGATTCGAGTTCCCATGCGGAGAACCACTGTGCTGGAATCGTGGTTGCGAGAAAACGATAGACCGACATTCCGAGCGGGGCGGACGCCGGGTCATGATCCGTTGCAACGCGTGCGTGATGCCCTCGAACATGCTCGATCGAGAAATGCATGTAGAGAACCCCCATCAGCATCGACTTGCCAAACATCCGCTGCATGAAGTCTTGCCGATGTATCAATTCGTGAGCTACGGTGATCCCTACTCCTCCGACGCTCAAGGCTACAGAAAGCATCCAACCGATGCGGATCGGCCATGGCGCATCGACTTGATTCCAAACATGCCCAAGCAAGAGCAACAAGGCGATTTGTAAGACGACCTGGACAAGGAGAATCGACGTGTAGAGCTTCGCTCCCAACCCAGAGTCGGCGAAGTGCGAAATCTTCGACGAGCTCGATTCGTCGCACCCCAGAAGGGCATCAACGATGGGAATCACTAGAAATACGAACGCTGGTGTAAGCCAAGCCCAAAGACCACTGGCGAGCAATCCTACCGCGGCCATCGCCGGTAGGATAAACGAACAGCAGTAAATCCAGGGGCTCACCGCATAGGATCCTTTATCCCAAACCGATCGCCCCGAAGCCGACCGACCCGAGGAAGAACAGCAAGTCATTTCGGAATGCAAGCAGCATCAATCCCAACAGAGCGATGATCCCTGCAAAGGTTAACTTCATCTGCAGTTCCTCGTTGACAGGTTTGCCAGTGATGGCTTCGGCTGCGAGGAACACCATGTGCCCGCCATCCAATGCAGGTACGGGGAGAAAATTGACCACCGCCAAATTGGCGCTTAGCAACGTTAGAAAAATAAGTAGTGGAGAGATACCTTGGGAGGCTGCCGAGGTCGCTTGGAGTGCAATCGTGCCCGGACCACCGATGAAGTTAAACGCTTTGCCTGTAGCGATGAGCTGGAGGAATTCGAGCACTTTCCCAATTCCTTTCCGCACTTCATTTCCACCTCGCTGGAGAGCTTGGAACCAAGACTGAGCGATGTATTTATCGCGGAACGGGGTGAGGGCCAAGTGGCGTTCGGCCTGAAAGACATCCGACTCTTCTAGCACGGAAGCCGAGGCGGCCTCGATTTTCCCTTCGCGTTCGACGAAGATTTTCAAGGGCAAACCAGCAGGTAGAAACTGAAGCTGCGAGTGGAGCCACTGAATGTTTCGCAAATTATCGATCGGGGATTCTTTTGCAAACCATGATTCGATTTGAAGCTTTTTCAGGTAGGTATTTTGAGATTCATTCAAGCTACCGTATTGAACTTGTTGGACGATATCACCAGGCTGGATTCCGCTCGAAGCGGCTTGCGAGCCAGCCGCCACTCCAGCGACTCGTCTTGATGGGGTAAAAACAAAACCTGCACCCGGGATATCCAGTCCAGGAGCGCCCAAACCCAACCAATCATTGTCGAGCAAGAATCGCGTTGGGACGGTCCATTCCAACACGATGTTCGGCTCGTTGGCACGTCGAAATTCCATAGAGACTTTTTGCCCCGACATACTTGCAATTCGGTTCGGAAGTGTGACCGCATCGCGGATCGGCTCTCCGTTGAACTTCACAGGTACGTCACCCATCCGCAATCCGGCTTGGGCAGCAGCCGAGCCTTCAGCCACAACAGTGACTTGATCGGGTTCAAAGGCGATCCCCAAGGTGCGGTAGGGGAGGGGGGCAACGGTAACGGTGGTTGTCTGTTTTGAGCCTTCGCTTTGGCGTTCGACCACTAGATCGACAGGCTTTGCAAGTCTCGGGTGCATCAATTCGTTCAGTTGAAAATCCAAGAAAGGGGAAACTCCCGCATTGGATTCAAACATGACTCCATCGATCCCAATGATCCGATCTTTTGGCTTCAAATCCCCTAAGGATCTACCTTCCAATTCAAGAACTCGGTCGAAGGGTTGCTTATCGCTAAGCGTTGTGGTTGCCGTTGAAAGCACGCCGATGGCTTGGAAGTTGATCCGTGCGGATGGATCCGCATGGGCCATTGTTCCGGTAACGTTTACCGTCTTACGCTCTCCTCCACGAAGGTAAGAGATCGCCATCGGTGCTTCCAAGTTCCGGATACCGCTTACGGCTACTTTCTCTCGCATCTCATCGTAAGAGAGTTGCTCATCCTGGATCGACTCGATCCCCACGACGCGGTCACCGGCTTGTAAACCTGCTTTCCAAGCGGGGTCGCCCGGCAAGGTCCCACCGAGAACGGCAGGTGAATAGGGGACGCCAATTTTATAAGCGCAAGCAGCCATCAGTACACCGAAGATCAGGTTCATGATCACGCCGGCACTGATGATGATCATCCGAGCGAAAACCGGTTTCGCAGGATAGGAACGTGGATCGAGCCTCGGCTTGGCCTCCTCGGATGCGGCGGGAGAATCCGCCCCTCCTTCTGCATTTCGAATCCTTTCGTTTTCCTCTTTGAGCCGACGCGGATCGTCGTCCTGGCCAAGCATCTTCACGTAACCACCCAGAGGGATGCTACCGATACCGTATTCCGTTTCGCCCCACTGGAACTTGGCCAGTTTTGACGGAAGCTTGATTGGTCCAAATTTCATCGGGACATCAAATCCCACATAGAACTTCTCGCATTTGACCCCAAACATCTTAGCGGCCAAGAAATGGCCTAACTCGTGAACGAAAATCACGAAACCAAGGCCCAGAAACATCGCAATGATGCTGTAGATTCGTGTCGCCCAGGCTTGAAGCAACCCAGACTCAGCGCCGAGGATCCACGGACCGGAGAAAATTGAATCGAACAGCGCATTCCGAGGGAAAGAGCAGACCGATTGTTCAAAAAAACATTCTAGCATGTGATTGGTTTCCAACGGGCAACCTCGTCCCGCGCCCAGCGATCTTGGCAGATCAGCTCTTCGAGGTTCGGATTCTCAGAATAGGTATGGTGATTAAGCACAGACCGACAGATCTTAGCAATTTCCGTCAATCGGATTTTGCCTTGAAGAAAAAGTTCTACGGCGGATTCATTCGCAGCGTTCAATACCGCTCCACATGTCCCCCCCTTTTTGGCGACTTCAAAACCCAGATCCATCGCCGGATATCGTTCGGGATCGACCGGATACCAAGCGAGATTCTGCGGCTTGTCCCATTGCATCCGATGGCAATTCGAAGGTAACCGCTGCGGATACGTCAGTGCGTATTGGATAGGAAGTCGCATGTCCGGAGGACTCAGTTGCGCGACGACCGATCCGTCTTGAAATTCGACCATGGAGTGAATGATCGATTGGGGGTGGATGACTACTTTGATTTGATCCGCTGGGATTCCAAACAACCACCGCGCTTCGATCACCTCCAACGCTTTGTTCATCATGGTCGCAGAATCGACAGTGATCTTTCGGCCCATCGACCAAGTCGGATGTGAAAGGGCTTGTTCGACTGTTGCGTTTTCAAGTTTTTCAATGGGCCAATCGCGCAGCGGTCCGCCGCTTGCAGTCAGGATCAAGTTCTCCACGGCATCGCATCCACCGCTCGCCTGCAAGGCTTGGAAGATCGCACTGTGTTCGCTATCGACCGGAAGAATTTGTGCGCCGTGCTCGGCCGCTTGAAGCATCAAATACTCTCCGGCTACGACCAACGATTCTTTGTTGGCGAGGGCGAGTCGTTTTCCGGCTCGAACGGCTGCGAGGCTGGAGTACAAACCGGCCACTCCGACGATCGCACCGATGACGATATCAACCTCAGGAGATGCTACCGCTTCGATCACCGCATCCATGCCATGCAGCTTGTGGACGGAACCGCTGTCACGACCGAGCAACCAATCTTCAACCGCTCCACTCCGTTCACCGGTAACCACGGCCCGATGGGGGTGAAACTCATCGCACTGCTGCTGGAAGAGATCCAATTGCTGATGGCAGGAGATACAAGTGATTTCGAAGGAATCTTGGTGGCTGCGCAGAACGTCCAAGCTCGATCGACCGATACTTCCGGTCGAGCCAAGGACGGCAACTTTTCGCCTTCGATTCAAATCCATCTGGTGGCCGATGCTAATAAAAACCTTGGCACCGGCGAAAACCGGTCATTTCGACCCGTTACGAAAACAGGACGATAGAATACTGTGACGGCGATAGAACAAGGTAACTGCGTAAGAACACTGTGACGAAGTGTCCTGGGAACCATTACTCCCGTTAATCTCTACGGATTTTAGGGATTGGAGCGGAAATCCTCAACGCCAATCCCTGCCCAGCCGTTGTTCCCTGTGCATAATATGCGGGTTGCTCGTCCGGAGAGTGAAATCTCTTCGGTGCCGCATATCGTGGCTCAAAGATAGTTTTTTCAAGGGTGGCACACTTACGATGGCTGATGATAACAAGTCCGACAAGCGGTCGAATTCAAGCGGGAATAACCCTTCAGGGAATTCTTGGCTGATGCTCACCCTATTGGCGATCCTATTGATCATGGCCGCCATAAGCTTCGTTTCAAGCGCGCTTTATCAAGAAATCCGTTATCCGGATTTGATCCAACTGATCGATGCGACCAAGTATTCCGACGAGACGCAGTCGTCCCTCAGCGATGAAAATGCTGGGAAAAAGACCATAAGCATCGACGGTGAACAGTACGAATTAAGTCGAATCCGAAATGTTCAAGTCGACAAAGAGACGGTTCGAGGGGAAGTAACCGTAGCGAAGATTGTCGATGGAAAACCGACACAACCTCGCGCTCGGATTTTCCAATCGATCAAAGATAATTCCGAGAGCACCAACAAGGAACTGAAAGAAAAACTTACCGCATCCAAGATTTCTTGGGGTAACTCACCCGGGCAGAGCATGCTCACGCAGTTCTTCTGGATGTTCTTCTTGCCATTCTTCTTGATCTCCACACTCTTGTATTTCTTCATGCGAAGAATGGGCGGGATCGGCTCACCGATGCAATTCGGTCGTTCGAGAGGCAAGCTCTATGCACAGGAAGACATTGGAGTGATGTTTCACGACGTCGCCGGGATTGACGAAGCGGTGGAGGAAGTCCGGGAGATCGTCGATTTCCTCAAACATCCAGAAAAATATCAGCGTCTTGGGGGCCGGATTCCTCGCGGTGTATTGCTTGTAGGCCCTCCAGGAACCGGCAAGACGTTGCTGGCGAAAGCCATCGCCGGCGAGGCGGGAGTTCCGTTCTTCTCCCTGTCCGGTTCGGACTTTGTCGAAATGTTTGTAGGGGTCGGAGCCGCTCGCGTGCGAGATATGTTCCAGCAAGCCGTCGCAAAGTCGCCTTGCATTATCTTCATCGATGAACTTGATGCACTTGGAAAAAGCCGCGCTGGAAACATCGTCGGCTCACACGATGAACGAGAGCAAACCCTCAACGCCTTGCTCGTTGAGATGGACGGGTTTGATCCAAACTCGGGTGTTATCGTAATGGCAGCAACAAATCGACCAGAGACGCTCGATCCAGCGTTGCTACGCGCCGGCCGATTCGACCGACACGTGCTTGTCGACCGCCCAGATAAACAAGGTCGCGCAGATATTTTGAAGGTGCACGTGAAGAACGTGAAGCTTGCTCCAAACGTAGATTTGAGCCAAATCGCAGCGATTACCCCTGGTTTCGTCGGTGCTGACCTTGCCAATCTCGTCAACGAAGCCGCGTTGCTTGCGGCGAGAAAAGAGCGCAATGTCGTCAGCCAAGAAGAGTTCAACGAGGGAGTCGAGCGGGCAGCAGCGGGGTTGGAAAAGAAGAAGCGCATCATGAACGAAGACGAGAAGCTTCGAGTTGCATACCACGAAGCTGGTCACGCACTGGTCGCTTATTCGTTACCAAATACCGATCCGGTCCACAAAGTATCGATCATTCCTCGCGGAGTGGCCGCGTTGGGATACACCATGCAACGCCCCGAGGACGATCGATATCTCGTCACGCAACCTGAACTCGAAGCGCAGATGCAAGTTCTTTTGGCGGGTACTCTCACCGAAGAACTCATATTCAGAGACATCAGTTCCGGTGCATCGAACGACCTCGAACGCGCGACAAACATCGCCCGAGCCATGGTCATGCAGTACGGAATGAGCCGGCTCGGTCGAGTGAACTTTCGCGAAGGCAACCGCTCACCGTTCCTTGCCACCTCCGGTTCAGAATCCTTTGGACGCGATTACTCCGAACAGACCGCAAGAGAGATCGACCAAGAGGTCAAGCGACTCATCGACGAATCGATGTTCAAGGCTCAATCGATTTTGACCGAGCGGCGCGCTGCACTCGAGTCCCTTGCGCAGCGACTCATGGAGGTCGAGGTTGTCGACGGAGAGGAATTGAAGAAGATCGTCGATGCGACTCTTGGAGGCCCAAGGGTTGTGCCGGGTACCAATTCAGATCCCGCAACGGGCCAAGGTGCAACGGCGAGCGGGCAGGGGAATCACTCCGGGCCTCTTTCCGGGCCTTTAGGGATTACTCCAATGGATTCAGGGACTTGATTCCAATCCTTTGTAGCCTGGGATTGACAACAGAAAAAACCCTCAAACACTTTTCCGTTCCATGCCAATAATAGGCGGATTCTCGTTGACTCAGCAATTGCATTCCTCGATAATCGATGAGTTGGATGCTCAGGAATCGAGTGGAAAAGGTTCGTTACTGATTTCGGATCTGTTCGGTCGTAGCTTGGGTCATTGTCTGTTTTTTGGAATGCTCATCGAACTCGATGGGCCATGTGTTAAGGGTTTGTTTCAGTGACGAATATTTTTGTTGGGAACCTTTCGTTCCGCGCGACGGAAGAAGAGGTTCGAGAGGCTTTCAGCCGTTTCGGGCAAGTAGCGAAGGTTAGTATCATTACCGAACGGGAAACAGGTCGTTCCCGTGGTTTCGCTTTCGTGGAAATGCCGGATGCGGATGAAGCGAAGGCTGCGATTGAAGGATTGAACCAGCAAGAAGTCGCTGGTCGTCGAATTTCGTGCAACGAAGCTCGTCCGCGAGAAAACACCCCACGTTCCGGTGGCGGTGGTGGTGGCGGATACGGTGGTGATCGTGGCGGCGATCGCGGCGGTGATCGTGGTGGTTACGGCGGTGGCGGCGGCTACGGCGGTGGCGGCGGCGGTCGTGGCAACGGTGGCGGTGGTGGTGGTGGCGGACAACGTCGCCCTTATCGCGACCACTAAGAGTTCCCCAGGCATCCTTCGCGGATACCATCAGGGACACTAAAAGTCGCTAAAAATTCAAAACATCGAACGGAGGCTCCGGCCTCCGTTTTTTTATGCACTTATCCCACAACTCACCCCCCGAATCGACTACAGCCCCCCCAACCCTCTCGCTCTCCTCCGCCGCCACTGGCTTTCTTTTACCGAATTTTCCGGAATTCTTTCCGCTCTTCATTCGATTCGCGTCCTGACCAATAGAGGCAAGCCTCGGCGCGCGATGAGATCTCCGCGATCCGCGCAGTCCTCACCAAGCGGTTCTTACCAAGCGGTACCTCCCCCAAAGAGAGCGAACACACCATGCAAACTTCCCATTCACGCCAACGCCAACGACGTCAACGCGGCCTCTTGCGAAGTATCCGGTTGGAGCATAGGCAACTGCGGTTCGAATCCTTGGAATCCCGCAGAGTCCTCACAAGCAACCCTATACTGACGGTCACGGTCGCAGATGGAACCGGCCCTGGGACCCTCTACGACATGATCCAAGTTGCCAACGCCCAAGCAGGTGAGGACCGAATCGTCTTCGCGCCGGAAATCACCTCCGTTCGCCCCGCCGCAAATCTCCCTTGGATTAGCAGCGCCCTGACCATCGACGGCGAAAACCGAGTCACCATCGATGGGACCAACGCCCCACAAAATGGTCTTTCGATCAACGGCACCGGAGTGCAAATCGTCAACCTCACCGTCAACAACTTCGCGAACGGGTTTGGGATCTACTTCCTGGGTGCGATCAACGGCAAAGTGCAAAACTCACGGCTGGGAACGGACCAAGCGGGCCTAGTCGCACAGCCCAATGACATGGGGGTCATGATCCACAATAGTTCCAATATCATCGTCGGAACCGACGGCGATGGAATCAACGACGCAAACGAAGGAAACTTGATCTCCGGAAACACCAACCACGGACTTCAAATTTCCGGTGACAACTCCCAGTTCAATATCGTCGCAGGGAACCTCGTCGGCTTCAAAACAGGAGGAACCGAATTGCTCAGCAACGGTTCTTGGGCCGCCGTCGTCATCCGAGATGGATCAAGCTTTAATCGTATCGGCACCAACGGCGATGGCATCTCCGACGTGCTAGAACGCAATGTAGCAACCGGAACCAATACCAGTGGATTCTATATTTTGAATGCATGGGATAACACCATCTCTGGTAACTACGCTGGGGTCGATGTTACGGGTAGCTTCCAAGTGGGCACCATGCAAGGTGGCACCGGAATGAGTGCAGGAGCCACTCGCAATACGATCGGCGTGGTAGATGACCAAAGCCCCGGCGAAGCTCTCGAAGGCAACCTCTTCGCCGGTGGAATGCTTGGTGTGATGGCGACAGATTCAACAAGTGCTTACAACGTGATCAAGGGAAATCGTCTGGGCACTAACGCGTTGGGTACCTATTCGATTCCTTTAAATATCGGCGTTATCCTGGAATCTCCAAACAACCTTGTTGGTACCGACGGCAACGGCAAAAGCGACGTTCTGGAACGCAATATCATCGCTTCGGCAACCGAGTGGGGGATCCGCATCAACAAAGCAGAAGCTAGCGGCAATCGGGTTGCGGGAAATTACATCGGTACAGATGTAACCGGCACCAAAGCACTGGGTAATAACTATGCTGGTGTCGGAATTTTCGATGGTGCCTCATCGAACATCATCGGCACCAACGGAGATGGTAACCAAGATTCCATGGAAGGAAATCTCATTTCCGGGAACATTGGGCATGGGATTTTTATCGGCGATGCACAAACAACGCAAAATGTTGTAGCTGGTAATTTCATCGGATTTAAGGCCGGTGGAACCGAATTGCTCAGCAACGGTTCTTGGGCCGCCGTCGTTATCAACAATGGAGCCTCGCAGAACCGCATCGGAACGAATGGTGATGGGCTATCGGACATCGCGGAACGAAATGTCATCACAAGCCTAGCACACGCAATCTACATCCAAAGCGCGTCAGATAACGTCGTCTCCGGTAACTATGCCGGCGTGGATCTCACAGGCAGCTTTCAGGTCGGTAACGTCAACAACGGTGTTGGAATTGGCGGAGGAAGTAAAAACAACATCATCGGTGTCAAAGACGACGAAAGTCTAGGCGAGCACAACGAAGGAAATCTATTCTCGGGGACGATGATTGGTGTCGGTATCTTTGAAGACAACACAAGCGGTAATCAAGTCTCGGGAAATTTCCTAGGCACGGATGCAACAGGTAACTTTGCAATCCCCAATATTCTAGGTGTGGCCATTAACACCTCGGGGAATATCGTTGGTACCGATGGAGACGGAAAGAGCGACCTGCTTGAACGAAATATCATTTCCGCTGGAACATCATTTGGCGTGCAACTTGGTGGTATCGGTTCGAAAAACAACCGCGTCGCAGGGAATTATATCGGTACTGATGTTAGCGGCACGAAGGCAATAGGTAATTACTTTGCAGGGATCGGAATCCTTGATGCCGCATCGTCTAACATCATCGGCACCAACGGAGATGGCAGCTACGATCATCTCGAAGGAAATCTCATCTCGGGAAACATCGGCTATGGTATTGCGAACTACCAAGGCAATAGCGAAAAAAATGTCATCGCTGGGAACTTCATCGGTATCGACGCCACCGGAAACACTGCGCTTCGCAACGGTGGCTGGACCAATATCTTCCTCGAAACCGGCGTTACCAACACACGCATCGGAACCAACGGCGATAACGTCAGCGACCAACTCGAAAGAAATGTCATCTCCGGCTCCACCGGGAACGGAATCTCTAGCCGTGCCAAGAATACGACCATCGCCGGAAACTATATCGGTACCAATGCCACGGGAACTCTTCCTGTCCCCAACAACACCGGTATTTTCCTCTTCGATGGAGAACAAAACTCCGTGATCGGAGTTTCTGGTAGCAATCCTGAAAGTGGAAATCTAATTTCCGGAAACGTCGATAGCGCTATCACTTTTCACAGTAACGCAACCAAAAACCATCGCGTATCAGGAAACCGTATAGGCACAACTGCCAACGGGCTAACGTCGCTACCGAACAGAAATGGAGTCACTCTTTATGATACATCCAATAACATCATCATCGGAACGAATGGAGATGGATTTGATGATGCCATCGAAGGGAACTTGATTTCGGGCAACATCGACTACGCAGTCTATATCGGTGCATCAAGCAACGATAACACCATCGCCGGCAACCTCATCGGAGTCGACGCCACCGGAGACACTGCGCTTCGCAACGGTGGCTGGACCAATATCTTCCTCGAAACCGGCGTTACCAACACACGCATCGGAACCAACGGCGATAACACCAGCGATCAACTCGAAAGAAATGTCATCTCCGGCTCCACCGGGAACGGAATCTCTAGCCGTGCCAAGAATACGACCATCGCCGGAAACTATATCGGTACCAATGCCGCGGGGACTCTCCCAATCCCTAACTTCACTGGCATCTATCTCTTCGACGGAGAACAAAACTCTATCATCGGCACCGATGGGACCAAAGCCAACAGCGGAAACCTAATTTCAGGAAACGCCGACTGGGCCATCATCGTCGACGGCCCCCAAACGAAAAATCATCGCATCGCTGGAAACCGTATCGGCACCACCGCAGATGGACTCTCCGCTTTG
This sequence comes from uncultured Pirellula sp., assembly GCA_903820735.1. Taxonomy (GTDB): domain Bacteria; phylum Planctomycetota; class Planctomycetia; order Pirellulales; family Pirellulaceae; genus JBKCUI01. The sequence continues at coordinate 11,028 of CAIJIZ010000489.1, read as the reverse complement.
GAAAATCGATACTCCATCGGAGTCTGGAACGGAACGTCGAACAACTTCATCGGCACAAACTCCGACGGTATCGGCGATGCAATCGAAGGGAATATTATCTCTGGAAACTCAGAAGCCGGCGTAGTAATTCGAGGTATTGGAACCACCAACAATGTCGTCGCCGGAAACCTGATCGGACTCGATGCTACTGGTACCAAACGACTCAACAAAACCAACTGGGTCAATGTCCTCCTCGACAACGGTTCGACCAACACTCGCATCGGTACCAACGGCGATGGCTTCAATGATGGTCTAGAACGCAATGTCATTTCTGGCAGCAATAACACCGGAGTCTTTATCACCACGGACAATAACACGGTGGCCGGAAACTATATCGGTACCGATGCTAGCGGCCTCAATGCCATTCCCAATACCAACACGGGAATCTACATCGGAGAAGGTGCCGAAAATATCATCGTCGGTGTCAACGGAGATCAAAGCCCCGGAGAAACCAACGAAGGGAATCTCATCTCCGGGAATCCGAACGCGGGAATCTACGTCAACGGAGAAGCGACCAAAACCAATCGAATCGCGGGTAACCGAATCGGAACGAATGCATCAGGACTCGCTGCGATCCCCAACGGATTTGGAATCATGCTCATGGGTAAATCCCAAGAGACCATCGTCGGGACCAATGGGGACGGATTCTCCGATGCCCTCGAACGCAACCTCGTCTCAGGTAACGTCAATCACGGCGTGTATCTCGCTGCGGAATCCTTTAATAACCGTGTCGCTGGCAACTGGATCGGTGTCGATGCTACTGGTACGAAAGCTCTAGGGAACCAGTGGGGTGTGCGATTAGAACACACCAAAAACAATATCATCGGCACTAACAGCGATTCCATCGCCGACTCCGACGAACGCAACGTCATCTCCGGCAACACCCTCGAAGGTATCAGCATCGTCGATGCAAACGCCATCGGTAACCACTTCCGTGGCAACTTCATCGGTACCGACCCGACCGGCACAATGGCGGTAGCTAACCTCATCGGGGTAAACATCGCAAATGGATCTAATGGCAACTTCATCGGCACCAATGGAGATGGGCAGTTTGACGATATTGAAGGAAACCAAATATCCGGTAACCAGTTTTTAGGAGTTTACATAGGTCAAACGGGAACGGACAACAACGTTATCGCCGGGAATTTTATTGGAACCGATCGCACAGGGAGTAGCGCTTTAGGTAACAACGGTTACACGAGTATCGTAATTGATCCAGGTGCCAAAGGGACGCGAATTGGTACGAATGGAGATGGCGTTAGCGATCTTCAAGAACGCAATGTGATCTCGGGCAACAAGGGGCATGGGATTGTCATCAATGCCTCGCATAACAAAGTTTCAGGAAATTTGATTGGTACGGATCGATCGGGAACGGTAGCACTTCCGAATCAGTACGATGGTGTCCATCTCTTGCATGCTACTACTGAAACCGTCATCGGAGTCGACGGTGACGGTAGTGCGGGGGAGATGTACGAGCGGAACATCATTTCAGGAAACTTAGGGTTTGGAGTCTCCGTTCGTGGACAACGCAATCGAGTCGCAGGGAATCACATCGGAGTGGATGTTATCGGAGAGACTGCGATTCCCAATCAACTATGGACCGGACTAGTTATTGCTGAAGGAGCAAACCTCAATACGATCGGCACGAATGGAGATGGGGTCTCGGACACATTGGAGCGCAATGTAATTTCAGGACAGAATCGTGGCGTTGTGATTATTGAATCATTCAATAACACGATCGCTGGAAATTATATAGGGACAAACGCAAGCGGTACTCTTGCATTAGGAAATGCCGGTGAGGGGGTTCTTGTTGGAACTAACTCGCAAGGCAACGTCATTGGTACCGATGCAGATGGTAGTCCAGGGGATGCGAACGAGGGGAATTTGTTGTCAGGGAATCTCAACGCAGGAGTGCAGATTGCAGGAGAAAACACACACTCAAATCGTGTTGCCGGCAATAAAATTGGTACTGATCCAACGGGTACGGTAGCGATTCCGAATGCCTGGGGCGTGGTACTAGCCTACGGGGCACACAACAACGTCGTAGGCGTTTCGACATCCTTGGTCGAGTCTAATCTGATCTCAGGAAATTCTGGTTTCGGTGTCACTATCGAGAGGGCTGGGACGGCAAACAATCGGATATCTGGGAACCGCATTGGTACAACGCTCAATGGTCTGAGTTCACTCCCTAATGATAGCGGCATCAACGTTTTTGATCGTGCTTCTGGGAATGTCATTGGAACGAATGGGGATGGAGTGCATGACGATCTTGAAGGAAATCTGATTTCAGGAAATCGATACTACGGAGTAAGTATCGCAAACGAAGGGACTGAAAATAACGTCATCGCTGGGAATTTCATTGGGACGGATGTGACTGGAAATGTTTCGTTAGGAGGTCATAGTGGTCCTGGTGTAAACGTTGCTACAGGAGCAAGAGGCACTCGTGTAGGTACAGACGGAAATGGGGTAAGCGATAATCTGGAGCGAAACGTTATATCTGGCAATGAGGGTTTCGGGGTATTGATCATGACCTCATACACCAAAGTTGCGGGGAATTACATAGGGACTAACGCCAGCGGTACTACTGCTCTTGCGAATCGATACGACGGATTGCATATCCTACATGAATCGACAAATAACGTCATTGGTGTTGATGGGGACGGTAGCTTAGGGGAGGCGAGTGAAGGGAATGTCATTTCTGGCAACCGTGGTTTTGGCCTGTTATTGTATGGACATCAAAATACGGTGGCAGGCAACTTCATTGGTCTTGATGCTACCGGTGAAGTGGCAATCCCAAATCAGCAGCTTGGAGGATTGGTGCTCGGCGAGGGGGCTTCCTTAAATACCATTGGAACCGACGGCGACGGGGTGTCTGATGCGTTAGAGCGAAATGTTGTATCGGGCGAATTGCGGGGTATTGATATCTATGGAGCGATCAACAACTCAGTTGCGGGAAACTACATCGGTACAAATGCGGATGGTACCAAAGCAATCGGGAATACGCTTGAGGGGATTGCTGTTACGGCAAATGCTCAGGACAACTCGATTGGGGACGTTGGAGATGATGTTTTTGAATCGGTAAAGTCCAACCTTATTGCTAACAATATGGTTGGTCTGTACATCTCAACGCCAGCAGCAAACAACAATCGAGCACGGTTCAACCGCTTCTACAACAATGCGAATTATGCATTCGATTTGGCTCCGAGTGGTTCTACGCCGAATGACTTTGGCGATGTCGATGGTGTACCGAATGCACCGGTGATCACTTCAGTGCAGCGAAACAGTACGTCGTTGATTGTCGAAGGCTTCGCACGTCCCGGTACAAGGATCGACTTGTACAAGACCAGAAATTATTCGAACGGATTCGGCCAAGGTGAAACATTCTTGACCAGCCTTGTCGAGGGAAGCCCGCAGGATTTGGATGCAGGCACGGGGACTTATGATGCAAGTACAGTTGGAGGAACGCCAATAGGAAGTGACGAGACAAATCGATTTCGTTTCGTACTCCCGTTAAACTCACTTGCCGCATCGATTTCTTCAGGTGAGTTCGTCACATCCATTGCGGCGAATCCGTCATCCGAGTTTGGGAACTTGGCCATGGTGGTTACTCCCATTGTGATTACTGGAACTTCTGGGAACGATTCATTTACAGTAGTTCAAAACAATGCGAATTCCTGGACGATTCGCAGAGGAGTAACCACAGTCTACAACGGTTCGATTTCGGCGAGTACGGAAATCTTGATTCAAGGTGGGGATGGCACAGACACTTTGATTATCAATGGTTCCTCGGCAGCAGATACTTTTACGATCGGTAGTCAATCGATCACATTAAATTCGGTGGTGATTCGACATTCGAGTATCGAGACTCGGACCGCAAATGGCGTAGGGCAATCGGATACCTTCTACATCAACAGTTCCATCCAAACTGTCAACGGTGGCGATGGAGCCGATCGATTCATCATGGCGGATAGCGAATTGACGGTTTCTTTAGTTGAAGGAGGTATTGGCTACGACACGCTGGATTACTCGGACCGTAGCACTCCCCTAACTCATACGGTCGGTTCTAATGCTTCTACGAACGTGACTCGTTTCAATGCAATCGAATCAATTGTTGCGACTTCGGGTACGGACGAATTGATCGGCCAAAACCTAACGACCTATTGGGCCATTACGGGTGAAAATTCCGTTCAGATTACTAACATCGATTTCGTTGGTTTCGAAAATCTCACCGGAGGCACAGGCAGCGACTTCTTCCAACTCTGGAATACCAATTCCAAAATCACCGGAAAAATTCTCGGTGGTGAAGGGAACGACCGACTTACCGCTTTCAACCGCGAGAATACTTGGAACCTCAGCGCCGCGCGTGGCGGATCGATCACCGATCAAATAACCGCATTTGAAAACATCGAGATTCTTGTCGGTGGCACCCAAGCGGATTCGTTCTTGGTCGGTCCACTTGCTCAATTCTCCTCCGTCGATGCAGGAGCAGGAAGTGACACCGTCGACTTCTCAACGTTCAATGCCGTTGTCAACTTGAGTATGGCAACCCAGTCCATCAGCGCGGTCGGTCGCATCACCTCGGTCGAACGCATCATCGGGTCCTCTCGCCAAGACGCAATCACTGGGGCGAACAGCCCGAACACCTGGGAAATCACCGGTGCATCCACAGGAAGTATTAATGGTCTGAACTTTGAGTCCTTCGAAATTCTTCGCGGTGGTTCGAACGCAGATCAATTCAATTTCGGACCCTCCGGATCTATATTACAGATTGCTGCCGGTGGAGGTGCTGACACGCTTCGCGCCGCAGACAAAAACAATTCTTGGCGCATCACTGGTAGCGCCCGTGGTACCCTGAACACAACAACCAACTTCACTGACGTGGAACACTTGGTCGGCGGTAGCCTCGACGACTCGGTCGAAATGACCACCGCTGGACGAGTAACTGGTTCCCTTACCGGAGGAGCTGGTACCAATTCACTTAGCTATCGTAATTACACAACCCCTGTTTCGGTCAATGCGACCGTGGGCGTAGCGACAAACGTTCCCAATCTCGCCCCTGACTTCCAAATCCTCATCGGTGGGGCTGGTGCAGATAACTTGCGTGCCTTCGCAGGAGTCCCCTCCGTTCTGATAGGTAATGCAGGTAACGACGTCCTGACCGGATCGACCGGGAGGGACATCCTTATCGGTGGACTCGGTAGCGACACCCTGCGTGGTGGGGGAGCCGAAGATATCCTGATCGGGGGCTCGACCACCCACGACGCCGCCCCCAGCCAGCTGGCAAACCTCCGTGCGGAATGGACTAGCGATCGCTCTTACAGCGAACGGATTGGGAATCTGCAAGGAACGGCAATCACGGGAACACCTCTGAACAATGAAACCTATCTGAGAAACACACCGACCGATACGCTGCTCGATGACAATGCCGTCGATAACCTATACGGCGAAGATGATCTTGATTGGTTCATCGCCAGCCTTGCGAACGACCTCCTAGTCGATCGTATCGCCGACGAACTCATTACCGATCCAACGCAATCCTAATTGTCACCTTTCCACTTCATGATTGACTATTACCTAAAACGAAACTTTGTCGGGGGACATATGAAGCGAGCCACACTTTCCTGGTTGCAGTTCCTAGTCTTTGGCCTATTGGTTGCAATCCCCCTCGGGAATTTGCAAGCCGGTACTATTTTGATCGGCGCCAACGGGGTCGGAAACATCGACGGCCTGTACTTGGGCAACGCAACTCTCGGCCCGGGAAACGATAACTTCTACGGCTTCGGTGCCGCGACAGTCGATCAATTCGATCCGACCTTAGAAATCGAAGAGTATTTGCTCGATCCTCTCGATTCGCTAGGGGAATTACGAGCGACAACTCTGATCCTTGGATTGGACATCTCGGTCGAAAACCAACTGAGCGTCAATGCGTTGAGCCGAATCGATGCACTGACATACCTGGAAGTAGATCATCTACACGCTGGCTTGATCGATTTCTCGACGAGTCAGGGAGCAACCGTCTCGGTGGTGTGGAGTGCAAGTCCCTATGCCACAGCACAAGTACGAGATGTCTTCAATACGGTGTTGTGGTCGAGCGCGGCTCCGGGAAGTAGTTTTCAGATTGAGGAATCTCAGTACTTTATCGACTACCAAGTAAGCAGCCTTTGGCGATCCGACGCGCCGGGCGATTCGCATATCGAAGACACCTTCACCATGCTGCTGACGTTCTCACCGCAAGATCCTCCGCCACCACCCCCGCCACCGAACCCGCCACCCGACCCCGTTCCGGAACCAACTTCCTTCGCTGCCTGGGTACTAGCATTGTGCGCATTGCGCACAGCAAGGCGATGGCCACAAGGTGCTACAGATAATGCAGCATCACCCTGATGCTTCATTCTCCTGTGGTACTCTTCCCAACACCCATCACGTCGAAAACATTTTGTTTTACTTAGCGAATGCCTTGTGGATCAATAACCACATGCTTGATCTTTTTGCGATTCCATGTGTAAGTGATATGCACCAGTCCGTCGCGCGATTGAATAACAGCCGGATAGCTGAATTCACCCGGCGTGTTTTCCAATACAACCCATGGATTCCAATCGCTTCCGTTGGCGGACCAAGCAACATTCAAGGGGGTGCGTTTTCCACCCCATTGCCCCGGGGTTCCCGCAACGTGGTTGTAAACCATCAAGTGCTTGCCTGCATGCGGTCCTGTATGAAGCGTCACAGTATCGAGACCGGAGTTGTTGTTAGGTAGCTTTCCTAAACGCAACGGAGTCCATGTCGCTCCATCATCCCTCGATTCTGTTTCAAAGATTTTATCCTGACGGCTACGGCCAACCGCAAGCCAATGTTTAGCGCCAAGGCTTAGCAGTGCTGGTTGGATAGCTTGCAGGGCCAATCCATCGTTGAGTGGAGTTTGATCTAGCCCAGGAGTTCGCGTCCATGTTTTGCCTTGGTCGGCTGTGATTTCAAAATGGACATTCCAACGACTTGGCTCCTCTTGCGTTTCGGTACTCGACGGGCAAAGCCAAGCGCCATCACTTCGTTCAACGGGTTTGTTTTTGATGGGGCCTAGGAATCCTTCCGGCAACCGTATGGGTTTGGACCACGTCTGGCCTTGGTCGAAACTAGTGATCATCATCCCCCACCATGTCTCCGGAGATGGGCCAACCTTGTAAAATAAAACCAAGGGTTCAGACGCTGGTCCGGTTTTTGGTTGGAAGAGAACCGGGTTCCAAGTTGGAAGCTGACTTCCATCGGAAGTAGCATTTTTACCATTGGCGACTTCCATGGGTACGGTCCATTGAAGTGGCTGTGATGATGAAGATTGTTTAGGCAGGCGAGCGATCCAGATACCGACATCGGGATGCTTCTCGTGAGTGCCGCCGAACCATGTGGCAACGAGTCCTCCTTCTGTTTCTTCGATACTCGAAGCATGGCAAGAGGGGAAAGGCGCCGTTTCGTAGATAAAGCTTGATGAAAGTATCGCGTTGGACTGAGACTCTTGTCCTAGCATCGTGTTGTTGCTCGGAAGCACCGCAACCAACGCACTGAGCAAGGAACTGAAGAGCAAGCTGCGTCGCGAACGGCAACAGGCCTTCGAAGAGATCAAGCGATTCATGGGAGGAACTCCGGTGAAAGGTGTTAAGCATTACTGGGTGATTGTATGGTATTTCCAACCTTGCTTCTCAAACAGAAACGAAATGGTTGGTAGAAGTGAATCAGCCCAACTGAGTTCGATAGCTGCGCGATGCAGCCTGGCAATTTCCGAATCAACGACCCCATCTTGGGCAGCTTGGGCGAGGTTTTCGATCGACTCGCAATTCGTCTTTTTGACGATCACAACTTGCTCGGCACCAATGCGGTAGGCAAGCCACCATGCAAGGGCATCGGTCGTGGTGTTCCAAGACTCCTGCGGAATCAGAACTTTTGCGTGGCCCGCCGCAACTGCTTCGCAGGAAACATCAGCAGGCGTGTAGTATGCGTTTACGTTGACGAGATAGGATTTCGGAGATGGGTCGCTGAGTGCGTGCTGCAGCGCATCCGCGTTCTCGATGGGAGTATAAAACTCGATCAACTCCGAAGCGACTTCCCAAGTTGCATCAAGAAGTCTAACGCATCGCCAGTGCATGGTTTGAGCGTCAAGACTGGGGTAATGCGATTGAAGAGTTCGCATGGACTCAACGGTATCTCCGCCGCCTACGATGCAGAAAGAACGATAGGCACCAGACAAATGTTCTACTCGTAGGTGGGTTACTAACCGAGAGAATTCTTCGTGGGGTGCAAAGAGCGACGCGCCACCGATCTTTAGAACTCGAGTCTGCATCGCTCGTCAGCGGAACATGAAGTACGCGGCAGCACCAGCGATTGCAATCAAAGCGAGCAATCCACCGATAAGCATCCCCATCCATATTCCGGATGAGGAGTCGGAATCCGAGGATTCTCTATCGGTCGTTGCGATTTTCTCCGTTGAGTTGGTAGCAGTGCCCGCTGGTTTGTTCTGGGATGTTTTAGAAGTCGAGGCAGTCGTATTTTTAGACGCTGATGCTTCTTTGCCTGCTGATTGCGGTGTGCCGCTGTTGTTCACCGTCCCTCCTTTAACCAACGGAGAGGGACCAGAGGGTTTAATTCTGGAATCCTCGGAGGCTTTACTGATCGCTTGCGCTTTTGATCGAGGGGAATTTGGTGAGTTCGAGTCGTGAATTAGGTCGATTTGGGAATCGAGCGAAGAGCCATCGCTGCGAGCGATGGCGCGTAAGACCGCAGAATCGGACGCTGAAAGTGGCACGCCACCTGCCCGGCCAGTCCGCGTGGTTTGCAAGGAAGTATCATCGAGTCGATTGTTGACCGTCTCGCTAAAGGGGCTTCCTTTGGACTTTGCCACCTCCAACATTTCATCGATCGTCATTCCTTTTGAAGGTTTGATCGAAATCGACGGATGCTCAGTTTGGTACTTCTTAAGCCAAGCTTCGAGAACCTGAGCGACGGTCGTGCAATCTGGATAACGGTATTTTGGATCTTTCTGCATCATTTTCACACAGATACCATCGAGTTCACCGGGGCAGTCTGGGCGATCGGTGCGGATATCTGCGGGCATGACGTTTTGATGTTTTGCGATCCGACTAGCGATGCTACCGTCAGGAAACGGAGGATGTCCCGTCAGAAGGAAATACATGGTGCACCCTAGGCCGTAGATGTCGGCACGGTTGTCGACCGTGTGGCTGTTGAGGGCTTGTTCGGGGGCTAGGTAGTCGGCGGTACCGAGGACTTTATCGTTGTACTCCATAGTCAACGAAGCGTCGGATTGATCTTGGAACAACGCCAAACCCAAATCGAGGACTTTGATCACACCATCTTTGTTGATCAGTAAGTTTGCCGGTTTCACATCGCGATGGATCAGCCCTGAATCATGCGAATGCTGTAAACCGTGGGCTGCTTGTGCGATGTAATCCGCGACGATTGCATAAGGGAGCGGACCATGTTTCTGGACGAGGATTTGAAGATCCACTCCTTCAACATATTCCATGACGATGTAGTGAGTGTCTTTTTCGTTGTCGATATCGTAGGCACGCACGATGTTCGGGTGGTTCAACGAAGCGATCGCTTTGGCTTCGCGTTGGAATCGCTCGAGGTAGGAAGTCTTTCCCAGTTTCGATTTGGGAAGGACCTTCACTGCCCGCAGGTGTTTCATCACGGTGTGTTCGGCAAGATAAACACTGCTCATACCTCCGGAACCGATGTGTCCGAGTAGCTTGTGTTTGCCCAAGAAAAAGCCTTTGTACTTGCCTTGGAGAATCTTTTCGCTTTGCCAGCGCGTGATCAATCCGGCGGTTTCGAATGACTTGCAGATCTCTAGGGGGTCATCCAAGATTGCACTCTGGCCGGTCTGTTCGGCGATCGAGCGCAAGGACTCTACGTGCGCAGTGAATGCCTCTGGCTCCACCAGCTTGCTTCGTTCGATCAGTTCAAAAACTTTGTCCGCTGTGATCTGCGTCATGCCGCGTCGTCTCTAGAAATCAGAATGCTACCGAGGCAAGGATCAGGGGTGTTCAAGTCTCCCGTTTGTGGTCGACTTGTGAACGGTTGCCTTCGGGCTTGATTTCGATGCGTTGTGCTGCTTTGTAGTTTGTACGCTACCGGTTTGTAGGTTCTACGCAACCGGAGACCTATTTGTGGCTCACCGAATTGTTATAACTCGGATGAGCTTTGTAGGATAATGGCGTCTGATATCAAAGTCAGGTTGTGTGTTACTGACTAATCCAGTTTACTGGATTTCAGCCCGACTTGTAATTTTCCTGGGTGCAAAGTTCCGGTTTTTGACGATTTTCGATGATTGGTGGAAAAATCGTTATCATCGGACGTCTCATCGTGCTGGAATTTCTAAAACTGTCCACTCGCAAGACGGTTTTGGGGCGATACACTTTGGGCTTGTGATTCCCCCATCTTTTTTCCTCCCTCGTTGGAACCCAAAAGTCGCATCGCTATGAGTTACTTCCCCGAGATAAGCAAGATTCAATACGAAGGTCCTACTTCTCGCAATCCCCTGGCATTTCGTTGGTACAACCCTGACGAGATGATTGAAGGCAAAAGCATGCGGGACCACTTGCGGTTCAGCATTGTTTATTGGCATACGATGCGTGGGGGTGGGTCGGATCCGTTTGGACCGGCGACCGCTGATCGGCCTTGGGACGACGGTTCGGATTCGATCGACAACGCACTGCGTCGTGTCGAAGTCGCGTTCGAGATTTTCGAGAAGTTGCAAGCACCTTATTATGCGTTCCACGACAGAGACGTTGCCCCTGAGGGGAAGACGATTGCCGAGTCGCACAAAAATCTCCAGCGGATTGCTGATTCGCTCAAAGCCCACCAGCAAAAGACTGGCGTGAAGCTTCTCTGGGGCACGGCGAACATGTTCAGCAATCCGCGTTTCATGCACGGTGCGGCGACTTCGTGCAACGCTGATGTTTATGCTTATTGCGCATCGCAAGT
>CAIJIZ010000488.1 GCA_903820735.1 uncultured Pirellula sp. | reverse complement strand
GAGCGTACAGCACAATTCAGGATAGGATGGGCAGATACGCAACTCGAATCCACTGGCCGGTTCGCACTGCCAGTCTGGATTGCGGCTTGCGAAGATCTTCAGAATAGCAGGCTCCATGATCCGGCCTTCCTCCAGCAGTTCAACCTGGGAGGAAGTGAATTTTTTACCGATACCGAAGACCATACGATCGTAAACCGTTGCCTCGGATTCCCCTTGGTAACCACACCCAAGAATTGCCCTCGCGTCGGATGATCCGATGCGTAAGGTTTTCTTGGATAACCACTCCTCTCTGTCCTTCGCTTGTTCGATGCTATGCATAAGGTTTCTATGGTTCTTTACGTAAGATTAGAGCCACGGGGAATCAGACACAGAGTGGAAACTCTTCGGCGATTTGAGTCTCAACGATTTTTGAGACGGATGCCCAATCGACCTTCTTCCCCTCAAAAGGGAGGCTATCGAGGATCCGTTTCAGAAGGTGCTTGCGAACCCACTGGCAGCGCATCACCGTCGCGTCGCTTTCACACCGATTCAGTTGAGACAAATAATCAGCGACCTCGATGACATTCAATCGAACGTTCCATTCGTTTTCGGCAAGCTTTTTGCCACCGATGGCCATCATGGCGTGCTCTAGCGAAAACCTTGCTGTGCCGTCAAACGCTGGCAGCGCGAAGGAATGCTCTTTGACAAATGTCGTTTCCGACTCAACGAAGATTTTGATTCTGTGCATAGATAGCCCCTGATGATAAAGGCCGAATGCACGATCGTTTTAGAGTGGAATACCGAGAGTCTTTTCGAAATTCTACGTATAGGGTACCTGCGTCCACGGTTCGCATTCCGTGAACGTTTGGTAGGGACCATTCCAATCGAACACTATGGTTCCCTCAGGTCCGCCGCGATGTTTGGTGATCAGCAACTCGGCTTTCGTACACTCTCTGGACTCTCTGTGCAGGATCATCGCCACGTCGGCATCATCGATGATCCGTTTTGAATCCGCCCACGATGTGTTATCGGGTCGGCGTTGGTTCTTTCCAGGTTCGGAGTCGACAGAGAGCTGACAGAGGACTACGACGGCAATCCCGAGCTCCTTTGCAAGGCTTTTGAAGGACTCTGTGAGTTGTTTGAGCTGTTGATGCTTCGCTATGCGCGTATCGAAGGGGCGTACGAGTTGAAGATTGTCGATGATCAGTACATCGAGTCCCTCGAGCGACTTGCGCAGCTTGGCCTTGGAACGGATCGAGCTAAAGGACTCCCCTGGTTTGTCCGTCAACCAAACGCGATTTTGAAACATCTCGGTTAATCGACAGGAGCGAATTGCAGCGATTTCCTCGGAACTGATTTGTTCCCGCCAGCGACGCGTATCGATCTGGTATGCCGAGGAAAGAATTCTCTCAACGAGTTCGATCGACTCCATTTCCAAGGAACAAATCCAGCATTGCTTCCCAGATGCAGCCACATTCACGGCAATATTACAAGCCAATGCGGATTTACCCATTCCGCTCCTTCCGCCTATTAGATACAGCTTTCCGCTGCCGAGTCCAAAGATAAGGGAATCGAGCGAGAGATAGCCGGTCGAGATGGCCACCTCCCTTTCCAGCGTATCGATCGGAAGCTGCGCTTTGTGCAACACGGATTCAATCACATCTCCGATTCGAACAAACCCGGCATCTTTGCTGTTACCGATTCCATCCGTGCGGGCGTGAAATCCATGCAGGGCTTTCTGCGGGTCGCACGCTGGGTTTTTGATTTCGGCAGAAAGCTCGTAGGTCGCGTTTTCGATCGCGCGAAGCTCGGCCAACCGAGCGACTTCGCGAGAGTAGTATTCGCTGTGAGCGTGGTTCGGAACGCGTTCGAGAATATCGGCCAACGCACCGGCACCGCCAACTTGCCGGACGAGTCCTCGCTTATTCGCCTCAGTGAGAAAACGCCGCGACCCATGGTCTTCACCGCTTTCCCTCAGATCAATCATCAACTGCCAAAGTTTCGCCAAGCAGGGATCGAGAAAGTCTCTCGGGGAAACAATCGCCGCCATGCGGTCGATCATGTGCGGAGCTAAGAAGCCAATCGAGATGACATTCTCCTCTGCTTCGGATCGCAAGTGACAAATATCTGACTCGCGATTGGAACTCATGGCAACGGCAAAGCAGCAGAACCGCCTGTTCGAACTGGTTGCAACAATCGTGCAGCTAAGTCCGCGCGCAATTGAGGCTTACTGACTTGAACCGGGGGAACGGAGTTTCTGGCTGGTATCTTGGCATCTGGGTTTCCTCTGGGATCTGGTTTCTGCCTTCTTTCCCAAGTGCGTACGCATGCCTGCCAATCACTGACTTGCAACCCGTTCGGTAGCCTCCAACCCGTTTTTGCGTAATGGTCAACAAACGCTTCCGGATCGATCGTATTGCCTCGGCTCTCGCAGTAGAGCTGAACTTCTTCCAAGGTAGGTTTGGTAAAGGTTCTTCGTTTCGGTTTTTTTCCGCCTGATTCCAAGTGCCAAAGAGAACTGATCGTCTCGTAGATGACCAACCGGCCCTGATAATCGAACTGATTGAAAAGCTTTTGCGCCTCGCGTTCCGGATCCAGCGGGGCAAATGGATTCCTTTCCCCGAAGGAATTCTCAGACACGTCTTCCGTATCGTCCTCCAATACGGACTTGAGGTCGAAGTTGCCCCCTCTCCCAGACTCGGTAGCTACGTCTGGCTTTGCTGGCTGAATATCGATGGTATCGAAAGAAACCGCATCGATGGAGTCAGGGCTGCTGACCCTTTGTCCCGCCACCAATTTCTTTGCTTGCAATAGGATTTTGGCGGTCAGTGGTTTTTCACCGGAGAGCTCGCATGCTTTCTCCACGACACACTCAAGGCGATCATCCGGAACTTTTGCCAACGCTCGGCACTGTCGTTCGTTGGAAATCTCGGTAGCACGTGGGATCTTTACTTCGAGAAGTTTTACCTTTTCGATCACACCGTGCGCTTCGATCAACTGGTACGCGTAAGACTTCCCCAAATTGCAGCGAGACTTCAGATACGCTTCGAAACTTGGAAACTCTTCGCGGTAGAGTCGGTTCTTTTGAATAAACACCAAGTCCGAGACTGCCTCCCAAACGCTTGACCAGTTTCTTATGAATCGTGCGTCCCGGGTTCGAAATTCTTCGCGTTCCGAATCAGTCAATGGACGGGTGCTATCGAATTGAGGCTTCATGGCTGCACTTTCGAAGGAAGGAATTTGCGAGCGAAGATTCCCCGATGCACTGCCAGGGACCAAAACTAAAGGCCGAAGTTGGGTCAGATTTAGCCAAGTCACAGAATTTTTTTGCGCTGACACAGAGCGATTAAGAGCGACAGAGCACTGAAGGCAGCAAAAGATTTGCCTTTTTGTTCGAGCCACGCGCGTGCCCCCCCTGTAGTCCCCCCAATCTTGGAGTGGACTAAGGTTGGCGGACGCTTCGGCAAGCTTGCCTCCTCATCCCGACCTTTCGCGCGAGCCCCCCT
>CAIJIZ010000487.1 GCA_903820735.1 uncultured Pirellula sp. | reverse complement strand
TCCACCATCCACCATCCACCATCCACCATCCACTATCCACTATCCACTATCCACTATCCACTATCCACTATCCACTATCCACTATCCACTATCCACTATCCACTATCCACTATCCACTTTAATCTGCCACTTCCCTGCAGCCCTCTCCCCACTCTGTGCCTCTGTGCCTCTGTGTTTCCCCCCACCCACAGCACTGCTAGTCAAGCTCCTCTGACTCCGGCAGATCCTGTTGCTTTTGCGTAGCAAGCCGCACGCGCAGCGGGCCTTTAGCATCCTCGATATCCACTTCATCGACATCGACTACTTGGCCGCGCATAGTAACTTCGATCTGCCCATCGCGTGCCATATCCACTACGACTTCCCGAACATGGGGCATCAGTTGCCTCCATTTCGCGCCGAAGTTTCTGGCAGCATCGGTCGGACAGATACTCTCGCCTCGTTTTAGCGAGAGAAGCAATCGAAAAATCTCGTCACGAATGTCGTCGTTGCTCGCCGACTCGTGTTCCATCCATCGTGTTTTCATCCGCGTCAATTCTCAAGGGAGGATTTCACGTTCCTTCAACCAATTCCCGATCACCTCTAAAGCCAACGGTGATATCGCTTCAGCGTTGGTGTCGTATTCATCTGGTAATCCTGTGGTGCAAGATTGTAGCAAATGATTCAATCCTGGCATTACGACGAAATCGGATTGCAACGAAGTATTATGCATGGCAATCTCTTCAAGTTTCTCACGGTTGATCTCCGGCAGTACTTGGGTATCTCGCTCACCCCAAATAGCGAGTACTGGTGCATCGAACAGGACCCAGTTCGAGGAAGGATCGTAGGCCAAGAAATGCCGCATCCACGCCGATTGCAACCCGCGAAACTGGGCACTGATCTGATCGATCACCTGCTTCTTCATCGCAAGGTCATCGAAGCCGCTGGCGGCATTCGCTGAAAACTGATTCAATCCCTCCCAACGCTCGACGACCGCCTTGCGAACCTCGCTCAACGCGGCTTCATCACCCTCGGCGTACTTCAATGCTATTCGTTGTAAATCGAGTTGCAACGAACGAGCCACCGCACGCTGTGCTTCGGGAACACCCTGAAGCTCCGCGATACGGTCAATCTGACTGCTTAGGACTTCTCCACCCGAAAGCCCCGGGGGAGCGAGCAAGACCATGAAGGCAACTTCTCGTTGCCATGCCGCGACCATCGGACCGATGATCCCTCCTTCGCTATGCCCTAGAAGTCCGACCCGCGATCGATCAACCCCGGGTACAGTTCGAGCATACTGCCATACCGCTACCGCGTCCTCAGCAAAAGCATTGGTGGTAGCTTTGACAAAATCCCCTGTGCTCTGACCTACCCCGCGATCGTCGTAGCGGAAGACGACCATACCTAGACTCGCCAAAGTACGGGCAATTTCAAGAAACGGCTTGTGTCGCCCAATGGTCTCATCGCGATCCTGCGGTCCGCTCCCCGTGATCAAAACAACAGCCGGGGCCAAGGACTCTTCGTTGAAGCCTGCCGGATAAGTCACCGTGCCTGCGAGTTCAAAACGATTGTCCGCTTTCTTTCCCTTCGCATCGAGTCTCGGCTTACCTGCATCGATACGCTCAACTACAAACGATTCTTCACGAATCCCTTTTGGTAATGATGCTACCCCCGGTGAACCTAAACCCGGTTGCGGTGGAGCAGGCGTTACGTTTGGCTTGCGAGGGGTTTCCTCTCGTTGAGTGCTAGACTTCGAATCGTTGCCGGACTCAGCCAAAGACGTCAACTCCGGTGTATCAGCGACGTTCGATTCCCCCTTGGAATCTTTTGTTAGTTGTTCGAGTGTGACAAGCATCGCATCGGCAGAGATTGCGGAAGCACCAAGTTCATCGACCCGAGTCATTTCAAGCGACAGAGGCAAGAACCCTTGCTGAAATTTTCCGGTCAGCTTCGCACCATCAGACGATACCTTTGCAACGTACTTCGCTTTGCCCGGAATCGCAGGAATGGAAAATTCATATTCTCCGTTCTTTGTCACTGACAAGCTAGCCGGAAAGCCGTTTGCCTTTTCTAACAATGAATCAAACAAAACGCGTGGCTCTTGCGCAGTCGCATACGGAGCGCTGTTGTAGATGCGGAAACGCAATGGTACTTTGCGACTTCCAACATCCAACGCACCGACCCAAGCTGAATTCGCACCGAGAAGTTCTTTCCCTTCAGGTGGCAGGTCCTTGGTCTTGACAAAGGTAATTGGAATCTTGACGCCGGCTTGTTCCAGTTCGCCAGCAAGGCTCTCTCCTTGAAACATTCCTTTGAAGCCGTAAGCAGCAGATCCGATTCCCTGCGGATTGACTTCGAAAGTGAACGCACCCTTCTCGTCGATATTGGCTTTCGTGATCGGAAGTGATGCCGGTGATTGATCCGGACTGGAAATCGATCCCGAAATCTCACTCGCAGAAACAGCGGTTGAATTAAGCCTAACGATGAGCCGAAGATTCTGCGCCTTCGTCTCAAGCCACCCCACCCAGGTCTCTTGAGCGGTGCATAGCCCAGCAGATGCAACCGCGATCCACAACGTCATCGCGATGACAAATGAGTTTCTCACGCTGCGCCAGGGCGCAACACAAGATTGGGAGTAAGCACGCTTCGCGCATCGATCGGGGAGCGGAGCTGAAGCAACTCCGCAAAGGCTGTTTTTGAGAATCATGGATGATGGAGCTAAAGGCAATGGAACTACGGTCAATCAGCGCGCGTTTCGGTACTGGACGTACTCTTGAAGATCGATTCGGCCATCGCCGTTCTTATCGACATCCTGAAAAGTCATCGAGCCGGAGGCTTTGAATTCGTCAGGCGTTAAGAATCCATTCTTGTCTTTATCGGAACTGTCGATGCGACGTTTTGCAAACGCGAGCATCTTGTCATCCACGCCAGCACCAGCACTTGTCGCAGGTGCGCCTGCCGCTGGTCCCGAAGCTTTCTTCATCGATCCATCGTCTGTGTTGCCAGATGCGTCAGAGCCAGCACTCGAATCGCTCGAACTCGAGGCGACCGCGCTGCTCGATGAACCTTTTAAATAACCATTCTTCACGGCGACCAAGCATTCTTGGAGCGTGATAAATCCGTCCTGGTTCGTATCGAACTTGTTGAAGTCTTCAAGTGTAGAAGCATCCCACTTGCGAGCAAATTCACCCATGGAGACCTGGTTGTCCCCATTGATGTCATCGCGAGAAAACCAATCAGGAACCCCCGAAGGACGAGGCAGTTTTCCGCTGCTATCAGTCACGCGAAAACTTGCACGCTTCTCAAATGGGTGAGCAACAGATTTCCCGTCATCTTTGTTATCGGTCGGTTGTGTTTGCTCTCCACCACGACCACGGAAATCTCCCCCGCGTTGTTGTTCTTGTGGGTTCGAGGCGCCGCTGTTGAGCACACGACGCCGCGCGTAGCGAACCGCGACTTCTTCGCGCGTAAGCTTGCCGTCTTTGTTACCGTCCCACTGAGACATCTTCTCCGACCAACGTGTCTCACGGTACTCTGTCTCGTCGATGCCGCCATCATTGTTTCGGTCGTAACGGCGCATCCGCTCATCCGCATCGCGCAAGTCTTGCTCTTCGACATTCACACTCGCGGTCTTACCGGCAGCGCCAAAACCTGGAACAGGGTTTCGTTGAACTTTCACTCCGAATCCTGGCACAAGGCTATCAGACGCCCCACCAACCGACTCTTCAGAAGTTTCCCCTCCGCCTCCCCAAGGACTCGGGCCGCCAAATCCACCGCCACTTCGCATTTGCTGGAAGGATTCGGTAATCACCGAAATGGGAATCGGTTTCGAAAGATCGATCTTCGGATTGTTCCTTGCCATCCGATCCAACATGAATCGCGCAGGACCTTGGGCCTCCTCCGGATCAATCGATCCATTTCCATTCGTATCCATCCGGGAAATGAACTGAGAGGGATCGAATCCCCCACCACCGAATCCCCCACCACCGAATCCGCCGCCACCAAATCCACCGCCACCGCCCCAACTGCCGCGATCTCCACCGCGACCTCGATCTCCGCCCCTGTCTCCACCGCGATCACCGCCACCCATTATCATCATTGGAGGCCCACCCCCTCCGAAAGACATACCCGGCGGCTGGGCTTGCACCTGCTCCGAAACGCAATGCCCGAAGCCTCCGGCGAGAATTATCCCAAAAATCCCACCGTAGGCTCTTGAGAACTTGCCGTTCGATCTCCCCATCTTGCCGTATGTCCTGCTCATCTTGCCCTCACAAATCTCACGCCGAGTGTTAACCGGTTTGTTATTAGCCTTGCTGTTCATCTCATTCTCCACCGGCAAAAACGAACCGCTTACGGTCACCCCGCAGCGACATCTACCCAGCCAACCCACCAAGCTGCATCAATACAACTAATACAATCTTGCGGATAAGCCACCCAAATTGGAAACAATCCAACAGGGATTAGGCGAACCCGCGTTCTAGATGGTTTCGGACCTTCACTTGCGTAGTATAGATTCGAAAGCAACCGGATCTATGTAAACCCAAAGTGTTCTGCAATGTTTTCCGAATTATCGTTGAATTTGGATTTTCCTGGGCTCCCCCCTACGGTCAGCATACCTCTGGCTTAAATGCCGCTCGTTCGCTTCCCGGAACGCTCCTGTATTCGCAAGGATTTTGGGGATCTTGGCGATTGCCCTGGTTTTTCGGTGCGTTCAAGCACCCCTTACAGTCCGTATGGAATCCATGGCTTGCGAGGTTTCTGGCTTGGAATGGGGATTTGTGGGAAGGGGAAAGAAAGATACAATTCCCACATCCCGAGTCTTATCACACGATATCCACAATCAGGAGTCTTCTGTGCAAGTAAACGTATCTGCGCGACACGGCCACCTCAAAGCCGACGATCAAGAAATCATCACCACCAAAGTTGAAAAGCTTCGGCGGTTCTTCGATCGGATCAATGCGATTGAGGTTACGGTCGACTTGGAACGACTCGACAGGCCTTCGGTCGAAATCAACGTTTCGGCTGAGCATGCTCCAGACTTTGTAGCGGCTACGGAATCGAATTCTGTAGTATCTGCATTAGATTTGACGCTCGACAAAGTTGAACAGCAGATTCGCAAGCACAAAGAGCGGGTCACGGAACACAAGGGTGGTCAGACGCCGCGTCACTCATAAAACAATCGTCCGTAAGATCTGTTACAAGATCCTCGTGGAGGGTGCTCCACTTTCAAAATCCGAACGATCTCCACACGAAAGACTTTTCTGCGGTTGAGCTAAAGGCTCCCGCAGAATCGTTGGAGCAGATCGGGCGGAAAATCAAAATGATGCATGTTAAGGAATGGGACCTCAATGAAGTTTTCTGCGTTTATTTCCCCTAAAGCCGTCAAATCGGATTTAGGCTCTTCGACAAAGGAAGAAGTGATTGCCGAGCTCGTGCAAACCTTGGTCGAAGCTGGTGAGATTCTGGAGAAAGATCGCGATGACATCATCCGCGCGATCATGCGACGAGAAGAACTCGGTAGCACTGGAATTGGCCGAGGTGTTGCGGTTCCGCATACGAAGCATCCAAGCGTGACCAAACTGATCGGCACCGTTGGTGTAAGTAGCACTGGCTTGGATTTCGAGTCGCTCGACGGACAAAAAGCGTCTTTGTTCTTCCTATTGGTCTCTCCCCCGGATCGACCCGGCGATCACCTCCGAGCCTTGGAAAACATCTCCAGGCAACTTCGCGACGACCAATTCTGTAAATTATTAGGTCAATCGAAAACCGCCGTAGATATCTTGCACCTTCTAGAAGAAGCCGATCGAGAATCGGGTGCTAGCTGATGGAACCGACACACACTGAAGTAGTCAGCCGAGATCTTACTGTTCAAAATCCCGAAGGGTTGCACTTGCGCCCAGCAGGGAAACTTGCTCGATTGGCTACCGAATATAATTGCTCCCTTGAACTAGAGCGATGCGGACAAGTCGCAGACTGCCGATCGATGATCAGCTTGATGACCCTCGGGGCATCACAAGGAAGCGTACTGACATTGCGAGCCTCCGGGCCGGATGCGGACTCCGCTGTGGAGGCCATTGCCCGATTGTTTGAATCCCGTTTTGATGAGCTGTAACGCAGCATGCTCGAACTTCAAGGCATCGCAGTTTCCCCAGGAGTCGCGGTAGGCAAAGCACTTGTCTTTGACCGCGAGGGGTACAGCATCGACCGATGTCTGATTTCAAAGGAAGAGACAGCGAGCGAATGGCAACGATTGGTAACTGCCGTCGAACGAGCCCATCGAGCACTCGCTGACCGCGGTGAGAAAACCTCCGCGTCCTGGGGCGCGGACCTTGGCGGGATTTTCACAGCCCAGCAACAACTTCTAGTCGATCCACATATCCGTTCCGAAATGGATCACTTGATTCGCGATAACCTCTACTCGGCTGAGTACGCCGTCAGCGAAGTCTTTGCGAAATACGCTGCTGCTTTTCGAAAAGCAAGCTCTTCGTTTCTCGCCGAACGAGCTGCCGACGTCCGCGACGTCGAACGCACGTTGCTTGAAGCCCTCACGGGTAAACCCGCACAGACGCTCAAGTCCTTGATGAACGAAGCGATCGTCGTAAGCCATGACTTGACGCCGGGGGAGACCGCCTCCTTCGACCCCGAAAAAGTCCTCGCCATCTGCACCGAAGCTGGCGGTCCAGGGGGACACACTGCGATCGTTGCACGCGGGATGGAAATTCCTGCCGTCGTCGGCGTTGGAAACTTTCTTCACAACATCCGTTCCGGCGATGAAGTCATCATCGACGGACACCTCGGCCGTATCTTCGTCTCGCCCGACCAAGCCACCTTGGATCGCTACCGCGAACGACGTATGGCCCGCGCTTCGATCGTCTCGCAGCTCTCCGAACTGAAAGACTTTCCAGCAACCACCACCGACGGTGTCCGCGTTGAACTTATGGCCAACGTCGAGTTTCCCAACGAGGCCCAAGCCTCCTTGACACGCGGTGCCGATGGTGTGGGGCTCTACCGGACCGAGTTCCTCTACTTGGGCCACGATACTGAGCCATCCGAAGAAGATCATTACCTTGCATATTTGAAAGTGTTGAAAGACATGCAAGGCCGTCCTGTTGTTATTCGAACCCTTGATTTAGGTGCGGATAAAATGGGACAAACACGCCCAATTGAACCCGAGAACAACCCGTTTCTCGGTTTGCGATCGATCCGACTTAGTCTGAGAAATCCTTCTTTGTTTCGGGTCCAAGTTCGGGCCATTTTGCGTGCCGCCTGCGCAGGCGATTGCCGCATCATGTTCCCGATGGTTACTACGCTCGACGAGTTCCGCAGCGCCAAATTCCTTCTTCGAAGTGTCACCGAAGATTTGGTTAGCGAAGGAGTTCGGGTTCCGTCGAGTCTACAAGTTGGCATGATGGTTGAGGTGCCGGCCGCTGTTCTTATGTTGGATCGATTCATCGAAGAAATTGACTTCGTAAGTATCGGTACCAATGACTTAACCCAGTACACCCTTGCGGTCGACCGTAGCAACGACTCCGTAGCGGACTTGTACCAGGCTTGTGATCCCGCTGTTCTCCGTTTGATTCAACGGACTCAGCAAATAACTTCGGAGCATGGCAAATCGACCAGTGTCTGTGGCGAGATGAGCAATAATCCCGCTTACGCACTCCTCTTGGTCGGCATGGGTATCCGTACCCTTAGCCTCGCTCCCTCAGCGATCCCCGTGATCAAAAAAGCGATCCGATCCGTAACTCTCGGGCAATGCGAAGCGATGGCTTGGCGGGCGCTGCGATTGGGAACGGCTCGCGAAGTCGACGCTTTTTTAATGAATCAATTGGCAGGGCTTGTGCCCGAAATCGTGCTTCAAGCATGATCGCTCACGCGACGCACTCTCAAGGGCGAAGCGGACTCAGAAACATTTAGTGAACAATACAAAAGGATACAGTCGTCCATGAAGAAGGAAATGCTCATCAACGTCTCGCAGGCAGAAGAGTGCCGAATAGCCCTCCTCGAAGACGGAATTCTCGAAGAACTCTACACGGAGAGAACTAGCCAAAACAACTGGGTCGGAAACATCTATAAAGGAAAGATCGTCAACATCGAACCGAGCATCCAAGCCGCGTTCGTGGACTTCGGCGTCGGACGCAACGGTTTCTTGCACATCTCCGACATCGAACCGGAATACTTCCGACAAGCCGGATACGATCCATCGGAAATCCTCAGCGGAAAGAACTTCGGTATCGATGACGAAGATTCCAACGAAGACTCCGAAGAATCCCCCCCAAGTCGCGGCGGCCCTCGCGCTCCACGCGGTGGAAAACTGCGGTCCGGACGACCAAGATTCAAGCCACCCATTCAAGAAATCTTTCGTCGTGGCGACGAAGTGCTCGTTCAAGTCATCAAAGAAGGGATCGGTACCAAAGGCCCAACTCTGTCTACCTATATCAGTATCCCAGGAAGATACTTGGTGCTCATGCCTTCCCTCGGACGTATTGGCGTAAGCCGAAAAATCGAAGACGAAGCCGAGCGCAAGAAACTCAAGTCGATGATGCTCGACATGAATATCCCCAAGGGTGTCGGCTTCATCGTCCGCACCGCCGGTCAAGAACGAAATCGCAAAGAACTCTCACGCGACGTTGCGTATCTGCTGCGACTATGGAAAGCCCTAGTTAAACGAATCAAAAACCAACCTGGCCCATGCGATGTCTATGAAGAATCAGACATCATGATTCGTACGATCCGAGATACCTTCACCGAAGATATCGACTCAATCATCGTAGATCACCCCGAAGCCTACAACCGAGCTAGAGACTTCATGGAAATGGTTATGCCGAAATACGCTAGCCGAATCCAACTCTACGAAAACCGCGAACCTCTCTTCTTCCGATATAAACTCGAACAAGAAATCGCGAAAATACACCAACGTATCGTCCCCCTCAAAGGTGGCGGATCAATCGTTATCGATCCGACCGAAGCTCTCGTGGCAATCGATGTCAACAGCGGTAACTTCCGAGGAAACGAAGAGAACGCTGAAGAAAACGCATTCCACTTGAACCTGGCCGCAACCAAGGAAATCGCAAGGCAACTTCGATTGCGAGACCTCGGCGGGGTGATCGTCAACGACTTTATCGATATGCGAAAAGATTCCCATCGCCGAAAGGTCGAAAAGTCCTTGCGAGATGCAATGCAACGCGATCGCGCACGAACCAAAATTCTGCGAACAAGCCCCTTCGGCTTGATCGAGATGACTCGCCAACGGATCCGACCTAGCTTCAAGCGGAGCGTCTACGAAGACTGCCCTTGCTGCAAAGGCCGAGCTTTGGTGAAAACCGCAGAAAGCATGTCGATCGAAGTAACACGCATCCTCATGCTCGCCTGCCAACAACAAGGTGTTTGCAAGATCCAAGTTCGAGTCAACGAAAGTGTTGCCACCTACCTCAATAACCGAAAACGTCGCGAACTGATCCAACTCGAAGAAGCCTCCGGGATCTCCATCCAAATCCTCAACGGTGAATCTCAATTCCCAGAGTTTTTGGAAATCGATTGTCGCGATAAAGACGGTGGACTTGTCGTTCTGCCATTCCTCACACAAACAAAATAACATTCGATCATCTTTTTACACTCTGTGTCTAAACTCCATTGGTGTCTAAACTCCATTGGTGTTTAGACTCCAGCGGTGTTAAGGATTTAGCGGTGTTTAGGATTTAGCGGTATCTAAGGATCCAGCGGTTTCTAGACTCCACGTTTTTCGTTCCAGTAGCTACTCTCTCGAGTATCTACGATCCAGATTCCTACAGCTAAAAGTACCAACTCGTTATCTCTTCTCCTTGGGAAATTCGCCCATGGAGTCGGTGAGAGCAGCACAGGTACAGTTTGCAGGAAACGGGATAAAGGTATCGGGAGATAAGCAACGGCGCATAACCAACGGGTTGCTATGGTGATGTATGAATTGGGAATTGCTTGTTTTCGTCCTTCTCTACTTGCTCGGCACCCTCGCTATTGGAGCGTGGGCTGGAACACGCGTTAAGAACACAGAGGATTTCGCCGTCGCCGGCCACTCTCTGCCTCTATACATGGTGATCACCACTAGCTTCGCGACGTGGTTCGGCGCAGAGACCGTCATGGGTATCCCCGCAAAATTTGTCGAAGGGGGACTCAACTCGGTCATCGAAGACCCTTTCGGGGCATCTATGTGTTTGGTGCTCGTGGGGCTGTTCTTCGCCACTCGCCTTTACCGCATGAAACTTCTGACCATCGGTGATTTTTATCGCAAACGATTCGGCACTCCCGTCGAAATCCTCTGCTCGGTAATGATCATCATCAGCTACCTCGGCTGGGTTGCTGCCCAAATCACCGCGCTCGGATTGGTATTCACCATCCTTTCCGGCGGGGCAATCGAACACGCTACCGGCATGATCATCGGTACGGTCCTGGTTCTGGTTTACGTGATGATGGGGGGGATGCTCGCCGTTGCTTGGACCGACTTCATCCAAATGATCGTTCTAGTCATCGGCTTGTCCTATATCGCATGGTATGCGTCGGGACTCGTCGGCGGTGCAGATAAGGTCTTCGCATACGCAAGCGACAAAGACTGGTTCAAGATTCTTCCCCCTCCAACACTCAAAGATTGGGCGTTCTTCATCGCGGCAGCCATCACAATGATGCTTGGTTCCATTCCTCAACAAGACGTGTTTCAACGCGTTATGTCGGCAAAGGATGAGCGATCCGCCAAACTCGGGGCAGTTATCGGTGGACTGTGCTACCTCGCCTTCGCCTTCGTGCCAATGTTCATCGTCGTCGCTGCTCTTATTCAAATGCCGGAACATTCCAAAGAACTCCTCGAAAGCGATCCGCAGAGAGTCTTGCCTAAAATGATCTTGGATCACATGCCTCTCTTCGCCCAGATCCTCTTCTTTGGAGCTCTGGTCTCGGCGATCAAATCTTGTTCTTCCGCAACCCTGCTAGCACCCTCCACAAGTTTCGTTGAAAACATCCTGCGTCACATCTATCCGCATCTACGCGATAAACAACTGCTTCTCGCGATGCGAATTACGATCTTCGTCTTTACCTCCTTGGTACTCACCTACGCTATCCTCACTGAGGGAACTCCGATCTACGAACTTGTTTCTAATGCCTACCAAGTAACACTCGCCGGATCGTTCGTACCACTGACTGCGGGTTTGTATTGGAGACGAGCAACCACCCAAGGCGCTATCTTCTCCATCATCCTCGGCGTCCTCTCTTGGGCCGTGGTTACCTTCTGCAACTCGATTCCAATCGCTGCCATTAAAGGGCTCGATGAAATCGTCCCGGCTCAACTCGTGGCCCTTGGCTTTGCCATTTTTGGAATGGTCTTCGGCTCCCTCGGTCCTCAATGGATCAAAAACGTCTGCCACATCAATTTAAACTACTTGGGTATTATCCCAGTGGAAGTACAGCCGACGGCTCATAGCCATCAGCATTCTCACTAATTCGTTTTTCAAACAACTTACAACAAGCGAGCGCAACGATGCCAAAGAAAAAGAAGTCCTCTTCCAAGAAATCCTCTTCGAGCAAGTCCTCAAGCAAATCCGGACGAATCGTCATGCGGACGGGTGAAGCACTCGTAGAGTCCACCGAGGCGTGGTCCGCAGCCGAGCCCGAAGTAATCATCGGTGAACTTGACGGTCCCGTCGGATTCGCAATCGCCAACATGATCGGAAACCAATCCAAGGGTCACTCGAAGATCTTCGCGATTCTCAATTGCGACGTCCAAGTCCGACCAGCCACGGTCATGGTCAGCAAGGTTACAGTTAACAATGAAAAATACACCAACATCCTGATGGGAACCGTACAAGCAGCGATTGCTCACGGCGTGCTCGATGCTGTTCGCGAAGGCTTCATCCCCAAGGCCAAAGCAAACGATCTAGGAATCATCGTCTCGGTATGGCTTGACCCGTCGATCGTCACTGCCGAATATGACCCAGAAGTCCTGTTCAGAACCAACCGCGAAGCTACCACAAAGGCGATCGCCAAAGCGATGAACTGCGAACCATCGATCGACTGGTTGCTCAAAAACCAAAACTCCGTTCAGCACTTTTTCCATCAGTTAGCCGTTGAAGGCAAACTCTAGAGTTCGCTCGTTCACTGAAACCTTCCCCCCTGAGACTCCTCTACATACCGTCTACATTGGAACCTTCGCCATGCGTCGCTCGTTGCAAGTCGCCCTGTTGGTTTGTTCGTTCGGTCTTCTTAGTGGGTACACATCAAGTGCTCAAGAATCCCTTACGAAGGTGATCGAACAAGCCCCTGAGGCACTCGCCGAAGGAACGACCGAGTTATTCAACGGCAAAGACCTTACCGGATGGGATGGAGATCCCGAACTTTGGAGTGTTCGCGATGGGGTAATTCACGGGGAGACCACACTAGAACATCCTGCCATCGGAAATACGTTTCTGATTTGGAAGGGTGGCGCACTGAAGGACTTTGAACTAAGACTCTCCTTCCGTTGCACCGACAGCAACAACTCCGGCATTCAATATCGCTCAAAGCATATCGAGACCCCTCAAGCCAAAAACAAATGGGTCGTGCGCGGTTACCAGCACGAACTTCGCAATGAATCGAAACTGCCAAACGTCGCGGGCTTTATCTACGATGAAGGTGGAAAACGTGGACGGATTTGCCTCGCAGGTGAGAAAGCAACTTGGGAAAACGGTGGCAAGAAAGTTACCGGTCAATGCATCAACGAAGAGGAATACGCAAAACTTTTCAAGATCAACGATTGGAATGATGTCGTGATTCGTGCGGAAGGAAATCGAATTCGTCACTACCTCAACGGTCGCTTGATCCTCGATTTTACCGATACCGATCCGCAACTCGCACTCTCCGAAGGCATCCTTGCCCTCCAACTCCACGCGGGCAAGCCGATGTGGGCTGAATTTCGCAACCTGAAATTGCGACAACTCAACACGAAGTAGGCTTTAAACCCTACTCCAATTTCAGCCGATCGCAAACGATTGTGTTTGCGATCAAACGCTAAGATTAACGCTCAATCCATCAAGCATTCAAACAATTAAACCTTTAAACTTTCAAACGTTCAAACAATGGACTGGAATTCACTCAGAGAACGAAAAGAACTTCTCCTCGGCACTACGAACAAGAAGAAGCTTATCGAGATGAACGCCCATCTCGAGCCTCGCGGGTTTGAACTTCGGTCCCTGAGCCAATTGCCAACCCAAATCGACGTCGAGGAAACCGGCGAAACGTTTTTGGAAAACGCAAGGCTCAAAGCTGTCGCCCAAGCCTGCACGCATCGCATGTGGACCATCGGGGAAGATAGCGGATTGTGCGTTCCAGCACTCAGCGGTGATCCAGGAATTTTCTCAGCACGCTATTCAGAGCGCCTTGAACTAGCTAACGAGTCGCCACAACCCCACAGCGTACAAGTTAACGGGACTAACTCGCAATCGACGTCGAACAGCTCTCCGACAAGAGTTTCACCCGAAGCCTCGTTAACAGAACTTCCCATCGACCAAAGAAACAACAAAAAACTCCTGAGAATGATGGCTTCGATCCCAGCGGAGAATCGACAAGCCTACTACGTATCCGCCATCGTTTTATGTGATCCACAAGGGAACGTTGCCATCGAGTCCACCGGCGAATGCTGGGGAAAGATCTTGTTCGAACCTCGAGGTGAACAAGGATTCGGTTATGACCCTCTATTCGAGGTGATAGAATACCACAGCACATTCGCAGAACTAGGATTGGGGGTGAAACGAGCGATTTCCCATCGATCCAGAGCTTTGCGAGAGTTTCTATCGATCCTCGATTCCAAGATGGGTTTAAGCAATGGACAAGTTACCGGAATGGCCTCGATGGATTCTTCGGGCCGCCGCCCTGTATAACCTCCTCTGGGGAGCTTGGGTCGTTCTCTTCCCGAACCATTGGTTCGACATCACTGGAATCGAACACCCGAATTACCCAGGTATATGGCAGTGTGTTGGGATGATCGTTGGTGTTTATGGGATTGGTTACTGGTTCGCTGCGAACAATTTCGTAACACATTGGCCTGTTATCCTTGTCGGGTTCCTTGGAAAGATTTTCGGACCAATCGGATTTTTGCAATCCGCCCTGACCGGTGCTTTGCCCTGGAGCTGGGGGATGATGATCGTGACCAACGATCTGATCTGGTGGATCCCATTCGCTGCGATGCTCTATCTCGCTTTCAAATTCCAATCAGATCCTCGATACCACTCCAAGTCCCCTGAACAAATCCCCGAAACTCTGACTCGCGAGCAAGCAAACCGCTTATTCCATGTCACCGCCGATTCGACCTTGGAAAGTTTCAGCAAACAACACGATGTATTGCTTGTCTTTCTACGCCACGCGGGATGTACATTCTGCCGTGAAACACTCGATGAACTTAAAAAAGCCCGCTCCGTCTGGACGGCGAAAAAGATCACTCCTGTAGTGGTGCATATGGGTAGCGAAGAAGAAGGAATCGCCATGATGGAGCGATTCGAACTCGCGGACTTACCCGTAATCAGCGATCCTGACTGCAACCTTTTTCGAGCATACCACCTTCCGCGAGGAAAGTGGCAACAGCTGTTCGGCCCAAGAGTCTGGATCGAAGGTTTCAAGACGGCGATCTTGAAAGGATATGGACTTGGGAAACTCGTTGGTGATGGTTTTCAACTCTCCGGCGCATTCCTCTTACGCAACGGTAAAGTCATCGCCGAGTACCCGTCCGTCGATGCGGCGGATAACTGCCCCTGGAAACCTGCGTTAAACTCGGTTGCAAGCCTAGCCCTCGGTTTGGTACTTCTGCAATCCCCCTTCGCCTTCCTCGCCGCACAGGAACCGACATCCGTGATCCAAATCAAAGAAACAAAGCCCGGCGATCGCTTCGAAGTGCGCCACGCACAAACTCCGATCGACGACGTGCAGCGTGTCAATATAGACGTCTACAGCGAACGAGGGATTGGGCAATGCATCCTATCTCGAAAAACGGAGACTTGGCCGAAAACAATTACGGTCCGATTTCACCTTCGAGGACTCGAAAGCCTTACCCTGCTGGTCCCTTCGGAAAGCGACGCACTGTCAAAAACACCATCGAAGATTCAATACAGAGGCGGTTGGAATAGTACGAGCGGCCCCATGGACTGGGAAATGCAAACTCAAGACGGGGCAGAACAACCCGATCGAAAACCTGAAGCATTGTCTATCAAGCAGTTCCCGATCAACATCGGCGGCAGTTCAACACCCAAGAATCCGACCATTCCACTCGAAAACGGCCACTACTTTGAATGGACAATTCCTTCGGATTGGTATGCGAAACTCAATCCACCAACCCTGGAACTCCAATGGGTTGACTTCTTCCGCAATTAATAGAAATCCAACCGATGTCGATCTAGCGAAATCGCCTCAATGAACCGAACCCGATGATTGGAAATCCAGAAATACGTCTCCCATATTCCAGGTACGGTTCTCCGATAAATCGAAGTAGCCTGCGGTCTTTGAAATAGCTTCCAGCGTAAATGTACAGAGTCCAGACTCCTGTCAGAATCGCATGATCGAGAGTCATTACTGGCGTGAACCAGATGAGTCCGAGGAAACTCATGTAGACCGGATGACGCATGTAGCGAAACGCACCAGTGGTCACAAAAGCCCGCTGTGGCGGAGGACTCTTGCGAAACCAATACCACCACTGAGTTAGCCCCGTCTGATAGCCGAAGCCTGTCCAATAAAGACTGTAAAGCAACGCAACCCACGATCCGTAAAAACCTACCAGCATCGCAGTCTCAGCCCACCCCGTAGCATGCCAAACTTCAACAGTTGACTTGCCCCAAAACCGAAACATCAAAAGCAACGTTACGCAACTGACCATGCAGTGCACGCACCCCAACAAGCCAGCAGGGATCCACTGCCGCAGGTATTTCGAAGTCGGTGGCGCTAGTAGAATACTGTGCGGCACAGCGAACAACACAGCCAGTGCGGTATCAGCCACCCACCAACCTTGATATTCGCACCATCCGCCGTACCGTAAAAACAGAAACAAAAACACCACTGTCCACAAAAACAATGCTTGCGTCGCGACCCCAAAGACTACACCGGCAATTCGACCGATTCTCTGTGTCGCGCTAATACTGGAATATCTGTTGCCCGCATCACAATTCTCTGTATTGCGATGCTCTGTATTGCGATGCTCTGTATTGCGATGCTCTGTATTGCGATGCTCTGTATTGCGAATATCAGAAACTCGGTTCTTACTTCTCGACTCGTCGACGGAAAGGGAGTGACTACTCATTACGCTCTTTTCTCCGCGACAAAACAACCGTACTCCATCGCTCCCGTCCGGTAAGCATCCAGGATGGCTTGAAAGTGATCGAGAAACAAAACATGATTCGCCCCAAGGACTTGAGCAAGCTTGCGAATCCGAGAACGCTGCACGCGTTCCAAGCAAATCTCCCACGTGCGTTGAACCTCTCGGGTCCAATAGGCCGTATACGTTACTTGCATCCCAGCTTCCTCAAACCATCGGACATAATCGTCTTGGCTACCGAGCGATGGGCAAAACATCCCTTTGCAAACACGCGTCGCCAATTCGGTCTGTTCCTCCGAGAGCGGATCGTCGCCGGCGAGCCAAGCTGCCAAAGCAAACTTTCCACCGGGCTTCAACCAAGTCGCAGCTTTCCGAAAGAAAGCCCCTTTATCAAAGAGGTGCTCGGTGCACTCTACGCTCCACAAATAATCAGCCGATTCAGCAGGAAACACAATCGACTCGGCATCCGCTCGAACGAATTTCGGCGCGGGTTTGACACCGCCACATGTAGCTGCCCAAGCAGCATAGAAACGTTGAACAGGACTCAATGTGACACCGGTAACTTGGCACCCAAGGTTTCGCGCCATCCACACGCTTGAACCTCCCATCCCACAACCGATGTCGTAGACGGTGCTGTCTCGGCGAATTTCCGCCGTCGATGCTAGCTTCTCTGTGAGTTGCACTTGCGCTCGATCGGGAGTTTCGTCAGCGGTCCAATACCCATGATGAATATGGGGCCCCCAGAACAACCGATAAAACGGGGTGACAATATCGTAGTGATTGCGAATCACCCCTTTCGCTACGTTTGGAAATTCAATCATGACTTTGGCACCAACCAGAGATCCCCTTGAATGATAAGCTCGTCTTTGATCCCCACAGCACCAAACATCTTGGAATAAGGCTTTATCCCAAACTCCGTTTGTCGGATCGTAAATCGTCCGCGCACATGTAGCCATCCGTCTTTCAATTCGCCATCGCAAGGAACACTCACTCGCTTGCTCACACCGTGCAACGTAAAGTCTCCCTCAAGCAGGTACTCGGGGTTTCCTTTCGCAGTTTTCTTTCCACTTTTCTTCAAAGTCGCTTTCGTCAAACTTGCTTCTGGGTGCTTTTGCACATCCAAAATCTCCGCCCCACGCATGTTCTGATTGACCTTCTTGACTGTGGCAGCGTCAATCTCGGCTTCGATAGCAAAGACTTTGCGAGCCGTCGGGGTGTCGGCTACAAAGGACTTCATGTCGAATACCAAACTCCCATCCTCACCGGAGTCCTCAAGCAACATCCCCTGCTTTAGCTTCCCTTCCACGCCGTGGGTATGCCCAAGATTGTTGGTCTTGTCCACGAAAATATAAACCCGACTGAACTCAAGGTTCACATCTCCAGGCTTGAACGAAACTCCGTCCGAAACCTTTTTGACATCTTGGCCCATCACTGCTGACGGCTCGGTTCCGAGCCATGTCAACGATCCCAGGCACAACCATGCCATTATTGCCCAACGCGGGAAATCCCAACTCAATCGCGAAATGATGTCGCGATTTTTATCCTGTCTCAACTGCATTCTTATTCCAATCAATTCTGATTACCACACCAACCATCCGTCCGGTCGAAATGAACGCCACGTAATCACTTGAAACCCTGCCAAACGTTGCTCTACCGAACAAACAACATTTTCAAACACACCAGCTTCCGATCAGCCAGCTATTCGAAACAGACTAAGAAACACTTAGCTGCGTGACAATGAATCAATCGACCTGACTGCGACATGCATTCTGCGGAAAGGTAAACTCGGATCGCGAAAGAAGTGCTCTTCCGTGAGCCGTTCCCCAATATAAAACCAATCGCTCGCTCAGTACCAGAGAGGCAAGCCCTTCTCAGCCCATTTTCGATTTAAAACAGGGTTTCCTTTGTAAACATAATGGGGGTTCGGCCACGAATAAATTCTGCTATCCTTCTAACTGGGAAAAGCACCAACGAAAACACACTGAAGCTTCGCTTTAAATACATTGCTGAACCTTCAGTGCCCTATCTCCAGTGCCCTATCTCCAGTGCCTTGCCCATTGCAAATACTCCTCCCCCCGGATTGCGCAGTAAACTACGACTACCTATATGTCCTTCACACCCGATCTATCACAAAGGAACTTGGTTCCTGAAAAGATGGATGATCCGGCTTTGCCCCACGAAGACCATCAGCGAGCGTTGCGGGGATTGCGTCGGATCAATTGGTTCTCCGGAACCCTGTCGCAATTCGATTCGGTCATCTGCGAACTGATTGCCAAGAACTCTCCACACAAACCACCCGTTATCCTCGACATCGGATGTGCCAACGGCGAAAACGCGATCGGTCTTTACCATCGACTCGCACGCAAGTTCCCAGTGAGTATCCTCGGCTGGGACATCAGCCCCTATGCGATCGAACAAGCAGACAAGCTTCGGATAAAGCATGGACTGAACGAACAACAATGCCGTTTCGAACTCCGAAATGCACTCGAAGTGATTCCGACCAGGACCGCAACCGACCACGTCGCCGATATCGTGATCAACTCGCTGTTTCTGCACCACTTCGAAGCTTCCGATGTGGTGAAACTTCTTGCCCGCATGCGCGAGCTCGCCCGTCATGCTGTCATCAGCGATGACTTGTTACGCACGCGAACCGGCTGGTTGCTCGCTAAAATTGGTTGCCACCTCCTATCCCGTTCCAAAGTGGTCCATTTCGATGGCCCTCAATCTGTCCGTGCAGCTTTTACGATGCAGGAACTAAAACATCTTGCAGATCAAGCCGGCTTGGACAATTGCCGGCTCTCGAAACATTGGCCTGAACGATGCTCCGTAATTTGGGAACGCAATAACCAAACCAATGCCTCACAGCCGGCAATCCCAAGGAGCAATCATTAGATGATCTCCATGGGGACAACTCAGACATCCGTCGAGGCAACGCTACACATCGACGAAGCAAGCCGCGAGAACTGGGATGTGATAGTTCTAGGTGCAGGCGTTGCAGGGTCGGCGACCGCATTCTGGGCTGCGAAACTCGGTCTGAAAGTATTGCTCATCGAAGCCAAACGATTTCCTCGCGAAAAAGTCTGCGGCGGGTGTCTTAACTCCCGCGCACAGCAAATGCTCGAGTCGATCGGAATTCTTGATGACCTGCGATCCGCAGGTGCTGTCCCCCTAACTCAACTCCATGTACGTGTGCAACAACTAGGCTATACGTGGAGCATCCCTCCTTTGCTAAGTGTACGGCGATCAACGCTCGACTCTCTTCTCACCCAAGCCGCAATACGAGCCGGGGTGTCCTTCCTTTCAGAAACCACAGGTAGCATCGTCTCGAAGGATCAAGAATCCGTACAGGTTCGCTTGCAGCGAACTAAACACGACGAAAACTCAACAAACCTGATCGCGACTTCCAAGATCGTCGTACTCGCCACGGGCTTGACCCGCTCAGGGCTCGCACCACGCAACGCTACACTAGCAACGAGCAAGCAAACAACCGCTAATCAAGCAAACACCGCACAGACATGGCCGTCTACAATTTCCCACGACTCCCGTATCGGTGTGCATTGCCTCATATCCGAAGAGGACTGGCAGGCGTGGTTCTCCAGTACCCATGTTCAACTTGGATCTCCCAGCCGTCAATTGAACATGCTATCGGGATCGAATGGTTACGTCGGAATATGCTTGAGCGATGGTGGTCAAGTCGATCTTGCCGCCGCTCTGGCTCCAAATTCATTGCGCGGGAACACGCAAAATAGCAAGTCAATGCGCAATCATGCCGGTGGCAACAAAGCCGGCATCCCTCATGCCGTTGCCGAGATTTTGCAGGAATGCGGCGTGAATGTAGCCCCGGAATTTCTCAATACGAAATGGCAATCCACTCCAGAACTTACACGCCAATCGCATTGCGTGGCAAAAGAAAATGTTTTCTTGGTCGGTGATGCTCTCGGATACATCGAGCCCTTCACCGGAGAAGGTATGTCATGGGGTTTAGAGAACGCTGTAAAACTCGCCCCCTTGCTTCATCAAGCCCTCGCTACCGGCGATATCCACAGCGCCGAAACAGAGTGGGCTAAGGTCGTGCAACTGCAAAGAAGAACCCGTCAAACGGTTTGTCGCTGGGTTGCAAGACAAGCGAGGAGTCGTTGGAAGTCCCAATGGGTCCTGAAAGTTTTTCAGTGGATACCTAGCCTCAGAAATCAAATACTGAAGAAAGCGGTTGCATGAACGCTGCCCCACATGGATTCGAGCAGAAACCACTGCACTCAAGCGCCCGCTTGATCAGTTTCGCCGTCGCTTCACCTCATAACAGCATCGCCCAAGACGAAGCGGCCCAGTTGGTTCAAAATCTCGGTTTAACGCAACGATGGAATAAAGCCGTTCCAGCCCTATACCGAAAGTCAGGAGTGCAACGACGGGGAAGCGTCCTGCTGGAAAGGGAAGAGGGTGATCCTCACGCGAGACAGTCTTTCTACCCCATGCGAACCGACGAAAAGCCGTACGGTCCGACTACATCAGAACGCATGCTCGCCTACGGATTGCATTCCGGTCCGCTGCTACTACGCGCCTGTCGCGAAGCACTCGACAAATCGAACTTGCCCGCCGAGCAAATCACTCACTTGGTCACCGTCTCATGCACGGGATTTCAAGCTCCAGGCGTTGACCATGTCCTCTTCGAAAACTTGAAACTTCCTGCCACCACTCAGCGAACCCACATCGGTTTTATGGGATGTCACGGCATGATCAACGGACTTCGCGTTGCTGCGAGCTTCGTTGAAAGCAATCCCGATGCAGTCGTACTCGTCGGTGCTGTGGAATTATGTAGCCTTCACCAACAATATTCGGAAGATCCCGAACAAATCGTAGCGAACTCACTGTTCGCAGATGGTGCTGCGTCCGCCATACTCACCGGCCGATCCCAAAAGCAACCCAATTGGGAAATTCGCTCTTCATTCTCGGTGCAAATATCTAATTCCCAGGACTTGATGACCTGGAAAGTCGGTGACCATGGCTTTGCGATGACCCTATCGAGTCAAGTCCCACTGCGGATCGCTGAAGATCTCAAGGCCCCCCTTTGCAAATGGCTAAGCCAACATGGGGTTTCCATCGAACAAATCGACCACTGGGTCGTGCATCCGGGTGGCCCGAGGATTCTCGACGGTGTGATCGATTCGCTGCAACTTCCACCCGATTCTCTCGCAGCTTCGCGACACATCCTTGCTAATCACGGAAATATGTCTTCACCAACCGTGATGTTCATCTTCGACGAAGTCCTCAAACGCAATGCTGCGGTAAACGAATCGCAGCACTGCTTGATGCTCGGTTTCGGACCCGGACTTCATGCAGAAGCTCTCTTGCTAGTTAAACCGCAACAAGCTCCGCAGTAAGCGGCATCGCATTTGAAACCGCTACCGGTACCTTGACGCTGCTTGCCGGTATGCTCGGTGCCTGTGCGATGACCCGAATCTCTACAGGCATCAGAACATCGTTTGCATTGAGCAATTCGATATGGCTGCACCGTCCAAGCTCAAACCGACGAGGCTCCTCTCGGCATAGACACAGCGCTAAGAGTGACGTCGGACCAACCATTTTAATTGGACTGACCACCCGCTCCGTCGTCACTCCATTTTTCCCAACATACCGCAATCGAATCACCCACTCATCAGGGTTGTGCATGGCTCTCGAGAGAATCTGATTGAACGTCAACCTTCTGGCTCCACCCAATGCTGCCGGACTTACCGCAACGGACTTTGAAACCGAATTCGTCGGGGAAACCGAGGGGGATACCACTGCGGAGGACACAGCGTTGGAGGACACAGTGCCGGTCGACACAGTGCCGGTCGAAATAGTGCCGGTCGAAATAGTGTTAGCAATCATCGCGAAATTCGTGTCAGTTGGAGGACTACATGTGTTTCGAACTACAAACACTATCGCTTTGCCGCGTGACACCTCTGGTCAATCGCGAAGCGAAAAACACCCAAACTGGAAAAATTCCTAAAAAAAGGTACGATGCGAATCGTTCCAAATCCGGTTCGACTCCAATACAACCAACGATCCTACCTATCCTCTTTCCCCACTGAATCTCCCATGTTGCAATTAGCTAAGTATTCCTTTGGCGTAGGGGACCGTTTCGCTCACCAAGCGTCCGCACAATTGCGAGCTTTCGAACAAATTCGTCGCGATGGGGTCGATGTCATCCCCGTCTGGAACAAATCCAACCGCGAACACTCCTTCATCGGCTCTGAACCGGCCAGCGTGCTGAAAGCCGCGAAAAAGGCAGTCGAACAAGCCAACTGGGATCTTCCCTGGCACATCGATGCGGATCATATCCGACTCGAAACGGTGGACCGGTTCCTCGATAGCTCGGACTTCTTCACCATCGATGTGGCTGACTCAATCGGTAAACCACCCGAGCGAAATCACCTCGCAACCTTCCTAAAAAATCACTCCGAACTCTTCGGCACTCTCCATATCCCCGGCATTGAAGATCCGATCAGAATCTCCGGCGACGGACTTGAACTCATCGCGGAGAAATACCTTGCCGCCGCCAAAGAAGCCGGAGAGATCTACCGTCATATCGTTCACGCCAAGGGTGCTGAAAACATTATTGCCGAAGTCTCGATGGATGAGACCGATGCGCCCCAAACCCCACAAGAACTCTTGGTCATCCTCGCAGCACTTAGCGACGAAGGGGTCTCATTGCAAACCATTGCGCCCAAGTTCACCGGCCGCTTCAACAAAGGAGTCGATTACGAAGGCAACTTGGTGCAATTCGAAAAAGAATTCAACGATGATCTTTGTATCCTCGCGCATGCAAGCAAGGTTTACGGGCTACCGGACAACCTGAAACTCAGCGTGCACAGCGGAAGCGACAAATTCTCGATCTACCCTATCATTCAACGCGCCCTACAAAAAACCGGCGCAGGACTTCACATCAAAACCGCCGGCACAACTTGGCTTGAAGAATTGATCGGCTTGGCCGAATCCGGCTCCGATGGTGTCCAATGCGTTCACGAAATCTACGCTGCAGCCCTAGATCAAATCGATGCCCTGACCGGCCCTTACGCCAGCGTCATCGATATCCATAGAGATAAATTGCCTTCAATCTCCACCGTAGCTCAGTGGGATTCGAAACGATGGGCAAATACCCTTCGCCATATCCCAAACCATCCTGAGTTCAACGCAAGCGTTCGACAACTGCTGCACGTCTCTTTCAAACTCGCTGCCAAACGCGGAGATTCCTACCTCGATCTTCTCGATAAGCACCGTGATATCATCGCCAAAAATGTCTACGAGAACATCTACGACCGGCACATGCGACCGCTTTTCCTACGGAGTAACTAACACCCTTCCAATCCGTACTCTCAATAGCCGTCGAGCATTATCATGTTGATTCGCTACAAGCTGCATAACTTCGCACATGCGGTCAGCATCAGTAACGCGCGGTATCTCTCACGCATCGCCTGTAAACTACTCCTAAGCATGCTCGTTTGCATGCTGCACGTATCCGAACACTGCGGTTACCTCATCGCCCAAGAGAAACCTCAGCTGTCGATCGATGTACAGCAGTCTGCCAAGAGAGAACTGCTTCCACTGCGTTACAACCATCCAGGACTCGTCGTCGACCTAGGTGTCGGCCTATGGGCTTGGCCTATCCCTTGCGATGCTGACCAAGATGGTGACTTCGACCTGATCGTATCCTGCCCAGACAAACCCTCGAACGGAGTTTGGTACTTCGAAAATCG
Organism: uncultured Pirellula sp.; assembly: GCA_903820735.1. Taxonomy (GTDB): domain Bacteria; phylum Planctomycetota; class Planctomycetia; order Pirellulales; family Pirellulaceae; genus JBKCUI01. Next base: position 7,533 of record CAIJIZ010000487.1, on the reverse strand, counting down.
TTCCGGGGATACCGCAATCAACCCAATGCCTGTCTTTCAACCGGCAATCAAACTCAGCGGTACCGTTCACTACGTCATGCCCAGCTACCTCGGCAACAAAATGCGAGTACTTAGCCCCGGTAAGGAGTACAGCAATTTCACCCAATCCGGTACCCAAGACTCGTTTGCATTAAGTGTCCCTGCGAACTTCTACAAACCCCAAGGCAAGCAAACCAAAGGCCCCAAAGTACGACACAATCAATGGCGTTATGTGGACTACGATGGCGATGACATCCTCGACTTGATCGTCGGTGTGGAAGACTGGAGTTTCTACGGTTGGGATGACGCTTGGGATCGCAACGGTGAATGGATCGCAGGTCCCTTACGCGGCTTCGTTTACTTCTTGAAAGGAAACCCACCCCCGAAACTCGCTTCACCACCAAATCCACCAACTCAACCAGAAAAACAAACCTATCAGTCTCCTGTCGCTATCGAAATCGAAAGCGGCCAGCCTCTGGAAACCTTCGGGTGCCCATCCCCAAACCTCAACGACTGGGATGGCGATGGAGATCTCGATATCCTCTGCGGGGAATTCTTGGATGGCTTTACTTACTTCCAAAATGTCGGCTCGCGACAGTCCCCTAAATACAAATCCGGCGACCGCGTGATGACTCCCCAAGGAGTCCCGTTATCGATGGACTTGCAAATGATCGTCCCCGTCGCCTTCGACTGGGATCGAGATGGTTCTCTTGACTTGATCGTCGGAGATGAAGATGGTCGGGTAGCGTGGCTCCGAAACACCGGTCGACTCGATTCAAATCAAGCCCCTGTTTTCGATCCACCGCAATACTTTCAACAAGTGGCTGACACGCTCAAGTGCGGTGCGTTGGCAACGCCCGTAGGGGTCGATTGGGACCAAGATGGAGACGAAGACATTCTCTCAGGTAATACCGCAGGCTATATCGAATTCTTTGAAAACCTCAGCGGACCAAATGTCGAATCACCCAAATGGCAAAAACCGAAAAGACTTGAAGTAGACGGAACGCCGTTCCGAATCATGGCAGGCCACAACGGAAGTATCCAAGGACCAGCCGAAGCCAAATGGGGATACACGACCTTCAGCGTCGCAGATTGGGATCATGACGGAAAACTCGATGTGGTACTTAACAGCATACTCGGCCAAGTCGTATGGTTGCGAAATATTGGTGAACCTAAAGCACCAAGGTTAAGCAAACCCGAACCCATCGTCGTTCAATGGGACGCCGAACCACCCACACTCGCTTGGGGTTGGCTTCGCCCTAACGGAAATCAACTTCTGACCCAATGGCGTACCACCCCCGTCGTGGTCGATTTCAATCGCGATGGACTGGTCGATCTGGCAATGCTCGATACCGAAGGATTCTTAGCATTTTTCGAACGCTACAGGGACGACCAAGTCTTGCGACTGAAACCTCCAGTGCGACGTTTTCTCAACGAAAAAGGAGAGCCCTTGCAACTAAACAACAAACCAGCGGGCGGCTCAGGTAGACGCAAACTCGCAATTGTCGATTGGAACGAAGATGGCCGACTGGACTGGTTGTTCAATTCGAAAAATGCTGAACTGTGGTTGCAAATACCCTCCACCGAGCAAACGGATTCATCCGGCCAAGCCCCATGGCACTTCCAAGCGATCGGTCCACTTTCCGATCGAAACATCGAAGGGCACGACGTGAGTCCCACGACGATCGATCTCGACGGGGACGGTCATCGCGATTTCCTCGGGGGGGCTGAAGATGGCCGTTTGTACTATATGCATCGATGATTCAATTTTTCGCGCCCCCTCCTAGCTACAACAAAGCCTTGTCTTTTCATAGCGATGTTCCATAAAGTTCATCGAACTCAACCGTAACGTTTCATCCCTGGTTGGACTCCTATTTCGAATGGGTAAAAAGTAGATGGCACAAGCCGATTTGCTCAGCGTACTGTGTCAGTGGGGAATCATTCCCTTCCGTCACTACGGGATCGACATGGGTGACGGGACCGTTATCCACTTGGCAACCCTAGCAAATAACCCAGAGGACCCTCAAGCGTTTTCCGAGGAAGCCCAAGCCGCACAGCAACCTGTGTTCGGATCCCGCATGATGGTCCAACGCGTATCTTGGGATACCTTCGCAGACGGCAAACCGGTTCGAATCGAGCAAGTCTCCAACCCGTTGCCAGCGGCAGAAGTCCTTTCGCGCGCCGAGGGTGCGTTAGGAAACACCTACTATCATCTTGCTTTTGGAAATTGCGAACACTTCGCAAGAGCCTGGAAAACAGGAGAGCACCAAAGTCACCAATCGGATCGGCTTATTCGAGGCGCTTTGCGAGTTGGACTCGCTGGGCTTGCTGCCACGGCCAATCAAACGATCCGTAAAGCCGCTTTTTCTAGTGGTATGGCAAGTGGAGCGACAGCCGCGGTATCGCGCGCTGCGGGGGTAGCTTCCATGGTCGGAGAAGTCGCGAGACACTCCGTATATGCAGCGTCCAGACATGCAGAACTCGAGCATTCCCAAGCTGAGCGGAACGGTCGTCGAGCTGGACTTCTCTCGGCCGCATTGACCGGCTTGATCACCCGAGGCCCTGTTGGCTGTGCATCCGCAACAGCCTTGTATATCACAATCGAAGCCATGAGCGATCGTGTAGCAAAATCAGGCAAGCCCAACTCTAACGATTGATCATCCCGCACCTCACCGCACATCACGTAGGGGTTTCATACTCTTGGCCCCCTGTACTCCCCCGGGATGAGACGGTGGAGAAACGAATAGATGGGGACACAACCACTAATTAGTTTCCTAACCGTGCAACGCAATAGTGGAGCGGAGTTGATAATTAATGGCGATTAGCACCAAATTCTTGGCCCCCCTTCTCCCGCAGGGCGGGAGCAAGGGGCGGGGGGGATGAGGGTGGGAAGAGCACTGAACAACGTTTGAAGCTGCCTGCTGCGATACAATCACGAGCAAGGTCTGGAGGATATTTTTCGAAATCCATGCGGTTCGCAAAACACAAACTGCGAGTGTTCACCCACCTCATCCCCCGACCCCATCTCCTCCCCTGGGAGGAGATGGGGAGCAACGAATTGATGGGGAATTCTTTCCCTTGGGCTACCAACAAGGGAACTTCTTTCTTTGCGTCTTGGCGTCTTTGCGTGAGCCTCTGTCCGCGCAATGGTGTTGCGGTCCTCCTGGGCCGTAGTCCGCGCAATGGTGTTGCGGTCCTCCTGGGCGGCAGTCCGCGCATCCCACGCGCAGTGACGCCTCGCTGCGCTCGTCTTTGCGGCCCGGGAGGACCGCCCCACATGTTGGACCGCACCACATGTTGGACCGCACCAAGGTTCAGCCCCACCGCTACAACACATACCTCGCGATTTAAACTTTTTTTTACAATTCGCGCACTGTTCGTGCGCCGTTTTCCCGGTTCGTCCCAGCCCTACTTGCCCCCTTTGTTGCTATCGGCAAATTGATGCCACGCTCGTTGTTGTTCCATCCCCCAACGCGATTTTTTGCACCTTGGAAATGATTACAAGGTCGTGGGGAACTGGAATCCAAGAATCAGGTATTTGATGGGAATGATGATGATGTGGCTTTTCATTTCGCCAACTCTGTTGGCAATTGCAAGGCCCAGCTGCATGGCGATGCCGGTGCAAGCCGTCATCGTGACTTTTGGCTCATAGACAATCAGATCCCTCGAACAGCGACTCCAGAAATTGGCTTTCATATTTTCATTCAGATAGCAAAGATACAGACCAATAACTATGAAAAAGTGGATCAAGCAACTCGGTGCAATGCGCAACAGAACCAATCTTCGCAAGCGATCCACTCGACTCGGTCGCCGTCGACTGGTTATTGAATCGTTGGACATCCGAATCCCCTTTGCAGTCGACCTACAACTCCTAAAAGACGTCAATTCGATTCCCGAGACGGTCGGGTCGGATCCCGCAAGCTTCGCGGCAGTTGGTAGCTCACTTTACTTCGCTGCTACCATAAATTCCTCAGGAGCTGAACTTTGGAAGTCCGACGGAACCGACGCAGGAACCCTATTGGTCAAGGATATCAATCCGGGATCGGGTTCTGCGTCCCCCTCGAATTTCATTAACATTGGTGGAACGTTGTTTTTTACCGCCAACGATGGCACCAACGGTGTTGAGCTCTGGAAATCCGACGGAACCGACGCCGGGACCGTGATGGTCAAGAATATTCAAGCAGGAAGCGGCTCAGCAACTCCATCGAGTCTTGCTAATATAAGCGGAACGTTATTTTTTAATGCTAATGACGGAATCGATGGTGCTGAGCTCTGGAAGTCCGACGGAACGGAGCCGGGACCGTGATGGTCAAAAACATCAATCCAGGAGCGAATTCTGGAAACCCAGGTGCTCTCTCCAACATCGGCGGTACATTGTATTTTCGTGCGAACGATGGTACCAACGGTGCTGAGCTCTGGAAATCCGATGGAACGAATTCCGGGACCGTAATGGTAGTGAATATTGCGGCAGGAATTGCGTCTGGAACACCTTCTTCTCTTATCAACATTGGTGGCATCTTATTATTTTCCGCAGACGATGGCACTAACGGCGCTGAACTCTGGAGGTCCGATGGAACGATTGCCGGAACCGTAAGGGTTAAAGATATTCGACCGGGAGTCAGTCCGTCCTCACCTGTAGTATTTACCAACGTCAACGGGACATTGTATTTTCGGGCCAACAATGGCACCAACGGTGAAGAACTATGGAAGTCCGACGGTACCGATGCCGGAACGGTGATGGTGAAAGATATTATATCAGGATCCGGGACAGGAAGCCCATCGTATTTTGCTAACGTGAATGGGACTTTGTATTTCCGGGCCAACGATGGCACCAACGGTCTTGAGTTATGGAAGTCCGATGGAACCGATGCTGGAACCGTCATGGTCAAGAATATTCAGGCAGGAGTTAATGCTAGTGGAAACCCAGGTTCGCTCTCCAACATCGGCGGCATATTGTTTTTTCGTGCAAACAATGGTAGCAACGGCGTTGAACTCTGGAAGTCCGACGGAACCGATGCCGGAACAGTGATGGTCAAGGATGTCAGATCAGGAAGCTCCTCGTCAGACATCAACTTAATTACGGATGTCAATGGGTCGGCATACTTCCGGGCCAACGATGGAACTAACGGTTTTGAACTCTGGAAATCCGATGGAACCGATGCCGGAACGGTTTTGGTCAAAAACATCAATGCGGCAACCGCTTCGGCATCCCCCACTCTTCTTACCAATAGCAATGGGACATTGTATTTTAGCGCCAACGATGGCACTAACGGTATTGAACTCTGGAAATCCGACGGTACGAATGCTGGGACCATGATTGTCAAGAATGTCAATCCAAGTTCCGGCGCAGCTAACCCGTTAGCACTTACTGACGTTAGTGGGACTGTGTTCTTCCGCGCCGACGATGGCGTTAACGGCGTTGAACTCTGGAAGTCCGATGGAACGAGTGCTGGGACAGTGATGGTCAAGAACATTTCAGCCAGTCATTCAACTCCGGATGTTCTTACCAACGTCAATGGAACATTGTATTTTCGTGCAACAAATGGCATCGACGGTGTTGAACTCTGGAAGTCCGATGGAACGAGTACTGGAACCGTAATGGTCAAGAACATTCGATCAGGAGGCGCACCGTCAACCCCAGCGAATCTTACCAACGTCAATGGGACATTGTATTTCCAGGCTGACGATGGATCTAACGGTGTCGAACTCTGGAAGTCCGACGGAACCGACGCCGGCACCGTAATGGTCAAGAATATTCAAACAGGAAGCAATTCAGCATCTCCTGCGAATCTTTTTAATCTCAATGGAATCTTGTTTTTTACTGCTAATGATGGAACCAATGGTATTGAACTCTGGATGTCCGACGGAACGGATGCGGGAACTAGGATGGTCAAGAATATTCGATCCGGAGCCGCATCGGCAACCCCTGCGAATCTTACAAACATTAACGGAGCGTTGTATTTCCAGGCCGACGATGGATCTAACGGTGTCGAACTCTGGAAGTCCGACGGAACCGACGCCGGGACCGTGATGGTCAAGAATATTCAATCAGAAGGCGGTTCGGCATCCCCATCAAATCTTACCAACGTCAATGGTACTTTGTATTTTAGCGCCAACGATGGAACTAACGGCATTGAGCTATGGAAATCCGACGGATCCGATGCCGGAACTGTGATGGTCAAGAACATTGCAGCAGGAATCGTTTCGGCATCCCCAACACTACTCACCAACGTCAATGGAACGTTATATTTTAGTGCCAACAATGGTGTGAACGGCAATCAGCTTTGGAAGTCCGACGGAACAGCAGTTGGGACCGTATCGCTCTCTACGATAGCATCCGGAGAGATCATCATTTCGCCTGCACAGCTAACATCCTTCGGACCAAATCTGCTGTATGTTCCTACAACCGACGTATACGGACAGGAGATTTACATCCTCAAGGAGAACAAACATACTGATATCACCCTATCGAACCTCTCCGTTAACGAAAACCTTGGTACCAATGCGACAATTGGAAACTTGTCCAGCACGGATGTCAACGAAGGTGACACATTCACGTATAGCCTCGTTGATGGAATAGGTAGCGCGAACAACAACTCCTTCACAATCGTTGGATCGAACCTTGTCGCCGTAAACAACCTTGATTTTGAAACAAACCCAAACCCAGCCGTCCGAATTCGTTCGACCGACCAGCAAGGACAGTGGATTGACAAAACCTTCACGATCACCGTTACCAATGTCAACGACACACCATCCGACATCGCCCTCTCCGCAACTACCGTCGCTGAAAACGCCGAAACCAATACAACCATAGGAACGTTGAGCACCACCGATCAAGATACCGAACAAACGTTTACTTACACGCTCGTCGCTGGCAGCGGAGATACCGATAACGCTGCGTTCAACATCAGCAGCAACACCTTGCGAGCCACCAGTAGCTTTGACTTCGAAACAAAGTCAAGTTACACCGTGCGAGTTCGCTCGACCGATCAGGACGGCCTGTCGACTGAGAAAGCCTTCACAATCTCCGTCACCGATGTCAACGAAACTCCAACCGACATCGCCCTTTCAGCGAACACCATCGCTGAAAACGCCGAAACCAATACAACCATAGGGACGTTGAGCACCACCGATCAAGATGCCGGCCAAACGTTTACTTACACGCTGGTCTCTGGCAGTGGTGATACCGATAACGCTGCGTTCAACATCAGTAGCAACACCTTACGAGCCACCAGCAGCTTCGACTTCGAAACCAAGTCGAGCTACACAGTGCGAGTTCGCTCGACCGATCAAGACGGCCTGTCGACTGAGAAAGCCTTCACAATCTCCGTCACCGATGTCAACGAAACGCCAACCGACATTGCCCTATCGGCAACCAGCATCGCTGAGAACGCCGGAGCGAATGCGCCAGTAGGGACGCTCAGTACCACCGATCAAGACGCCAGCCAAACGTTTACTTACGCGCTCGTCTCTGGCAGTGGTGATACCGATAACGCTGCGTTCAACATCAGTAGC